>NZ_BAAACY010000045.1:0-41466 GCF_039521925.1 Virgibacillus salarius
CAGCTATCATTTTTTGATAACTGGAATCTTTTTTAACTTCATAAGGGCTAATTATGTCCCAGCCCCTTTTACTTTCCTAAACAATTAAAAAGTAAACGTTTTGTATGATCAAATCAGTCATCCACTTCTCTTTTCTATGTATGGTTAAAACGTAAGTACTAAATTAATAGAGATAGTCTAATAGTAGTGTGTTTATTTTGAATAAAAATACCCTTTTAAATATTAAGGAAAGAATCTATACTCTAAACAACTGGTTATAACCACATGATTTTTAAATCTAATGGGAAGCCAGAAGAATGGAAGGATTACTTTGGCTAGTATTACTTCAATAACGTAATCGACTACGAAGGAGGGGTCATTTTTTAAAAGCTAGTTTTATAGCTAGGAAGAGAGAATAATTTTAAACGATAGGAAGTGATTAATAAAGTGGAGAAACTTTTAAAATTGCTCGTCTCTAACGCTGTTATCATAGTTGCGCTTACAATGTTGGCATCAGCTAGTTTTGCGCAGGAGGAGCAAAAACATGAAACTGTAATTGGGAATCTTACAGACTTCTCTGTGGAAGAGAACACCTATACGTTATCCGCTGGTGATGCAAAGGTTCGTGTTGTTTTTTACAAGGATGATATGTTCCGGATTTGGTTGGCTCAAGATGGAGAATTTACGGATCCGGCTGGAGAAGCTATCATCGTAAAACATGAATTTCCAGAGTTAACAACGAATTGGTCTAATGAAGGAGATTACTATCGTATTGATACCAAAGATGTGACATTGCGTGTTTATAAACAGCCATTGCGGTTTGAGCTATATGAATCAGACAATAAAACCGTTGTATGGAAGGAAATGAAAGGGTTATCATGGGATGATGAAGAAACGAGCCAAACATTAAAACGTGCTGAAGAAGAACAGTTCTTTGGTGGTGGTATGCAAAATGGTCGATTTACTCATAGAGATGAAACGATAGAAATATCCACCTCTTATAATTGGGAAGATGGTGGACATCCGAATGCTGTTCCATTTTATATGAGTACAAGTGGTTATGGCGTTTTTCGAAACACCTTTTCTCCTGGATCTTATTCCTTTAACGACCCAGTAAAGACAATACACAAAGAAAAAAGATTTGACTCCTATTATTTTTATGGACCTGATTTAAAAGAGATTCTGGACGGTTATACTGAGCTTACTGGTCGACCTTTTATGCCGCCATTATATGGTCTGGAGCTTGGCGATGCAGATTGCTATAATGACGAAGGGCAAACGACTATAGACTCTCTAGAGGTGGCAAATGGGTATCTACAATACGGCATGCCTGTAGGCTGGATGCTTGTTAATGATGGGTATGGCTGTGGCTATGAAGGTCTGGTGGAAGTAGGTCAAGAATTAAGAGACCGGAATATTGAACTTGGGCTATGGACAGAAGACGGCTTGCCAGATCAGGAATATGAAGTTAGTGAAGCAGGAGTCCGTGTTAGAAAATTAGATGTTGCTTGGGTTGGACCAGGTTATCGATTTGCATTAAACGCTGCAAAAGAAGCCTATCAAGGCATCGAAGAAAATAGTAACGCACGGGGCTTTACCTGGATGGTTGAAGGTTGGTCCGGGGCTCAACGTTATGCTGTTCAGTGGACTGGTGATCAAACAGGATCATGGGAAAACATTCGCTTTCATATTCCAACAATTGCTGGTTCCGGATTATCTGGGCAGGCATTCACAACAGGAGATATTGATGGGATTTTTGGTGGAAGTGCAGAGACATACGTAAGAGACTTACAGTGGAAAGTATTTAATCCAGTATTAATGAGCATGTCAGGCTGGGCGGATACAGATAAACAGCCATGGAGGTATGGAGAACCGTATACCTCCATAAACCGAAAATACTTAAAGCTAAGACAACAGCTTTTGCCTTATATATATACCTATGCGGCAGAGGCACATCAAAGCGGCGTGCCTTTAGCTCGCTCCATGGTGTTAGAATATCCTGACGACCCTGTAACTTGGAATAAAACGACACAATATCAATACTTGTTTGGCGAATCCATGCTTGTTGCTCCGGTATATGAAGATACAGAAACACGAGATGGGATTTATTTACCAAAAGGGAAATGGCTAGACTATTGGAGTGGTAAAGTTTATAACGGACCACGTATCGTGAACGATTATGATGCACCATTAGATAAACTTCCGCTGTTTGTTAAAGCTGGTGCGATTATTCCGATGTGGCCGGAAAATAATTCCTTTAAAGAATTAGCCAATGATCATCGAGTGATACTCGATATTTATCCCCATGGCGAAAGTAGTTTCTCCTTATATGAGGATGATGGTATTAGTCGGGAGTATCAAGATGGAGCCTCGGCTAAACAATTAATTACAACCAACGCACCGAAGAATGGTAAAGGTAATATTGAGATTACAGTTGGTTCCAGCGATGGCGAATATGATGGAAAACCAGAAAGCAGACCGTATACCTTTACTGTTCATACAGGTGAAAAACCTGCAAATGTAGGGATCGGAAAAGGCAAGAAATTAATGGAATATGATTCGAAGGAAGATTTTGCAAAGGCAAGTGAAGGTTGGTACTATGATGCGGAAGATCGTAACGGTATTGTACACATAAAGACCAAACCAATGTCAACGAGTGAATCCTTCACAATGACAATACATGGATCCAGTAGTGTAGGAGATGACGAAGGTGATCCTGCAGCATTATTTCGCTTGGAAGTACCGGATGAGAAAAAAGCTGGAGATCCCATTACTGTGACAGCAAGCTTTCTGAATGGTTCGACCAAAAAAATGAAAGATGTGCTACTTTCATTAGAAGTACCTAATGGGTGGGAAGTAGATGGATCGACAAACGCTTTGTTTAATAAGCTGGATAAGGATAAAGAGGTCACTGCCACATTCACATTAATACCTCCAGAGCATACAGGCGAAGGTGAATATGATATAGTAGCCCATTCGACATTTAAACAGAGTGGAGATGATTATACCACTAATGCTTATTCGAACGTGTCTATTATGGATCCATATAAACTTAAACAATCGGAGATGACTGCAACTGCAACGAGCGAACAATCAGGTTCGGACCCAGCCGAAAATGCTATTGATGGAAACCAAAACACGATGTGGCATACGGATTGGTCTGGAGATGATAAGTTGCCACAATCTATCACCCTAGACCTTGGGGGCAAGCACGAAATTAATGAAGTTACCTATTTACCTAGACAGTCTGGGACTAATGGAATTATTACTAAATACAAGCTGTATACTAGTACCGATGGTGAAAATTTTAGAGAAATAGCAAATGGAGAGTGGAGTAACGATAAAGCGGAAAAAAGTATTCGTTTTGATTCAATAGAAGCGTCGCATATTAAATTAGAAGCAATTGAAGGTGTTGGAGGATTTGCTTCCGCAGCAGAACTAAATGTTTTTGTTTCAAAACGGCATCAAGATACGAGTACACAATCATTGTTGAAGTCGCTTCGTGATAATCGTGATAAAGTGTACACGGCAGATGCTTTCCATGAATTAGAATTACATTTGATAGCAGTGAGTCGTTATGAAAATAAACAAAAAGCAAAAAAAGTAGTGAAACACATGAAGGGGTGGAAAAGTCTACTTGATCAACAATTAGAAAAAGATGTAATATCTGATAAAGCTTTTGATAGCTTTCAAAAACAAGCTGATAAGCTAATTAAAAAGTGGAAGTAAATTTCACCTTGACGATCCATCTAAAATTCTGTAATAATAGAGTTAATTAAATATGGTACCTTTAATTCAGTCCAGAGAGGCTGACAAGGACAGCGGATATGTGTAGGGATATGTATTGATTTAACAATTATCCATAGTAAAGCTAGCAATGTTTTTGGATGTGGATAGTCCCTTTGAACATAGGCTTCTTGTCGCAAGCGACTGGAAGCCTATTTTTTAACACCATATTCTCTTCTTGGGTTGGTACCACAACCAGGAGGAAAGATAGATGAAAAAAATGGACGTAGAGTTTTCATTAGAAGCAGTGCCGTTGCACAAACGCAATGGATTTTTTAAAACGCTTGTGGTCATGCTTGGATTGACCTTCTTTTCAGCAAGTATGATGTCTGGGGGAGAATTGGGACAAGGACTAACATTTGTACAATTTATTGGCATTGTGCTTGTGGGTAATTTAATTCTTGGTGGGTACACGGGGGCATTGGCGTATATAGCTGCAAAGACTGGATTATCTACACACTTACTTGCTCGATATGCATTTGGAGAAAAAGGATCGTTTCTTCCCTCATTTCTGCTTGCTTTTACGCAAATTGGCTGGTTTGGAGTTGGCACCGCGATGTTTGCAGTGCCGGTCCAAAAAGTAACCGGTATAGATATCTATCTGCTGATTGCCATAGCAGGTATGGCTATGACATTTACTGCTTTTTTTGGCATGAAGGCTCTCGCTATCATTAGTTTTATTGCAGTACCATTAATTACGATATTAGGAAGTACATCTGTTTTTAAAGCAGCTGACAGTATAGGTGGTATGCAAGGATTATTGAATTATCAGCCAGAAGAAGCAATTAGTCTAGCAGCTGCTTTAACCATTTGTATTGGTTCATTTATTAGTGCAGGGACACTAACTCCAGATTTTACTCGATTTGCTCGTAAAAAACGATCAGCAGTTGTGACAACAGTCATTGCCTTTTTTATCGGAAATACACTGATGTTTGTTTTTGGAGCGATTGGTTCCATTGCAACAGGGTATGCAGATATTTCGGAAGTGATGTTTATGCAACAGCTCATTTTACCTGCAATTGTCGTATTGGGTTTAAATATTTGGACGACCAACGACAATGCGCTGTATGCTTCTGGACTTGGATTATCAAATATTACGAAGCTACCAAAGCAAAAACTTGTCATCTTTAACGGAATCATTGGAACATTAGCTGCGATGTGGCTATATAACAACTTTGTTGGATTTTTAACGTTATTAGGTTCTGCGCTACCACCAATAGGAGCAATCATTCTTGCAGATTTCTTTATCCTTCACCGGGGAAATTACCAGGCCTTTAGAAGCATGACGTTTCAAGCGATTAACTGGGTTGCGATAGTTGCGTGGGGAGCAGGGATTGCCGCAGCTATATTTATACCAGGTATTGCTCCACTTAATGCGCTAATTGGTTCAGCAGTCGTTCATGTAGTGGGGATGAGACTAGTCCAACTAAAGGAAAAACAGGTGATGACATCTAATGTAGAGAAGGTGAGTAATTAAAATGATTATTAAAAATGCTTCCTTACGAGGAAAAGCTGGAAAATGGGATATTACTATTAAGGATAAAATAATTACGTCTGTTACGCCTGCTAATACAAAAAGGAATGGGACAGATGCGATTGATGTAAAAGGTTCACTTGTGTTACCTCCATTTATTGAGCCTCATATTCATCTCGATACGACGCTTACTGCAGGAGAACCAGCATGGAATCAAAGTGGAACATTATTCGAGGGGATACAACGTTGGTCAGAACGGAAAGCTTCCTTAACGAAAAAGGATGTAAAAACCCGTGCTAAGAAAGCATTGACATGGCAAATTGCTCAAGGAATTCAACATGTACGTACACATGTTGATGTTACTGATCCGAAATTAATAGCTTTACAAGCATTATTAGAAGTTAAAGAAGAAATGGCACCTTATGTAGATTTACAGTTGGTAGCTTTTCCTCAAGAGGGAATCCTGTCCTATCCAAATGGTAAAGAATTAGTAGAAGAAGCATTAAAGTTAGGTGCGGACGTGGTTGGTGGAATCCCCCACTTTGAATTTACCCGTGAGTATGGTGTGGATTCGATGAAGATCGCTTTCGACCTAGCAGAAAGGTATGATCGTCTTGTTGATATTCACTGTGATGAGATTGATGACGAGCAATCACGTTTTGTAGAAGTAGTGGCTACAGAGGCATATGAACGCGGATTAGGTTCCAGGGTAACGGCCAGTCATACAACGGCTATGGGCTCCTATAATGATGCATATGCGTATAAGCTGTTTCGTTTATTAAGACTTTCAAATATCAATTTCATTTCCAATCCACTCGTTAATATCCATTTACAGGGACGATTTGATTCCTATCCGAAGCGACGTGGTTTAACGCGTGTGAAAGAATTACTAGAAGCAGAAATGAATGTCTGCTTCGGACATGATGATATCTTTGATCCGTGGTATCCACTTGGTACAGGAAATATGTTGCAGGTGCTCCATATGGGCATTCATGCTTCTCAATTAATGGGTTATGAACAAATTATTAATGCTATCGATCTCATTACAACAAACAGTGCAAAAACAATGAATATCGAAGAACATTATGGAATTGAAGCTGGAAAACCAGCAAACATAATCGTCTTGGATGCTGAAGATGAATACGAAGCTATTCGTAAACAAGCTTCCGTACTCTATTCAGTTCGTAATGGAATGATAATTGCTGAAACAAAACCAAGCGAATCACATGTTCATTTATTAGAAACAGCAAAGGTGGACTTTCAGAAATAGACTTAAAAGAGACTGATACAAAAGAATAAAGAAACAATTAAAAACGGACGATAATTAGTTGAATGAAGTGCCCCCTGTCAAGTAGACAGTGGAAATAATAAAAACTGACTTAAGCGGTTTTAGCTCTAAATTCGATAGGGCTAAGGCCGTTTAGTCGTTTTTGATATCTATCATAATTATAGAAATGTATATAGTCCTCTATGGATGCAGATAATTCTTCAAAGGACTCATATTTATTTAAATAATACTTCTCGCTTTTCAGTGTTCCCCAAAAAGATTCCATCGGCCCATTATCAATACATCGTCCGACTCGTGACATACTTTGCTTCATGTTTGCGGCATCTATCTTTTGCTTAAACATTTTAGATGTATACTGATACCCCCGATCGCTATGAATAAGCGGGCGATCTTGCAGATTTATTATATATAACTGGTAGTAAGCCTCTCACTTCAACCCAATAAAGTGAAATCAATGTTGGTAAATGGGAGACTGCCAATATTGGTTCAAAGGCATTTAGGTCACACACTTGTGGTACGAACAATCAGTGAGAGAAAACAAAACCCTCATTGATTAAAGTTTCACTTTATGGAAAAATTATAATCAAAAGTTAGTAAGACTGCATTCTTCCTTTGGTAATTTATTAAACTTGACAGGTTTTCGGAAAAAATGTATCCTTTAACGCTGTGTGTTAATTTAAAAATGCTTATTAAATCTCACATACAACTGACTAAATAAGTGAAAAGCAAAAAGGTCAGTATATGGTTATGTGAGATTTTTTTGTATGGAATTGAGAGGAGCAGATTGTTGAAGAATAGAAAGAAGCAAGATCAAACCATAGATAAGCCAGTTCTTTTTCTAAGTGGAGGGGCGCTACTTGCCTTTGTAATTCTTGCATTAATAAACCAGGAAATGGTCACCTATGTAGTTAATACGATGTTTAATTGGTCGGTAACCTATTTCGGCTCGATATATCAAGTTCTAATGGTAGGAACTCTAGTCATTGCATTAATACTTGGGTATTCAAAGTTTGGGAAAATTCGTTTAGGAAAATTAGAAAAGCCTGAGATTGGAACGTTCAAGTGGATTTCGATTATTATGTGTACGCTGCTAGCGGCAGGTGGTGTTTTTTGGGCAGCGGCAGAACCGTTGAGCCATTTTTTAACCATCCCACCACATTTCTCAGGAATTGAGGCTGGGACTACAGAAGCAGTAGTACCTGCACTTGCAGCAAGTTTTGTCGATTGGGGTTTTGTCTCATGGGCAATTTTAGGAACATTAGGTACGATTGTATTCATGTATTCCCATTATCATCGAAATGCACCATTAAAGCCAAGATCGATGCTTTATCCGATCTTTGGCGATAAGATTATGAAAAAAAGTGCACTTGGTACGTTTGTTGATGCCTTTTCGATTGTGTCAGTGGCAGCTGGTACGATTGGTCCAATTGGATTCCTTGGATTACAAGCAGGTTATGGATTAAGTGCATTGTTCGGTGTACCAAATAATTTATTTGTACAATGTCTTATTGTTATCGTTATTGTTCTAGCAGCTGGGATTTCTGCTGCGACAGGAATTCATAAAGGAATCCAAATTTTAAGCAGCTATAATATTATTCTCGCAGTTTGTTTAATGGTTGCTGTGATTATTCTAGGTCCAGCATTATTTATTTTTGATTCCTATTTGCAATCATTTGGATTATATGTCCAAGACTTCCTAACCTTAAACACCTTCCGTGGAGATGGAGCTTGGCTTGGCTTATGGACCGTTTTTTTCTTTGCTTGGTTCATTGGCTATGGTCCAATGATGGCGATGTTTGTTAGTCGTATTTCTCGTGGTCGCACAATTCGAGAGCTTGTAACTGCTGTTGCGGTAATTGCACCTGTGGTAACGACGTTCTGGTTTACAGTTGTTGGTGGCACAGGGATTTTTGCTGAAATGAATAACCCTGGTGCCGTATCTGAAGCTTTAAATAGTGCTGGACCTCCAGCAGCTATGATTGCTATCGCAGAACAATTGCCACTTGGTACGATTATCGGTTTCTTCTTTTTAGTAGCAACTATTGTGTTTGTATTAACGACAACCGATTCGATGTCATTAACCATCTCGATGGCGATTACAGGTAATGGAGACCCATCGAAATTCCTGCGTGTGTTCTGGGCAATTCTTATGGGACTTGTCGCAACTGTACTCATCACTATTGGCGAGGATAGTGTTGGATCGCTACAATCCTTTATTGTGGTGACGGCTGTTCCTGTATCGTTACTCATGTTAACCACATTTTGGACCGCGCCACGCGCAACTCGTGAACTTGCAAAAGAACAAAAGATTGATGAAGTTAAACGCTATACCAAATAAAAGAGATGTTAAGGGGCTGGCTCATTAGGTCAGCTCTTTTGTTAGTAGAGAATGGCAAAAAAATAGAAAATTGTTCATTTTTGGTAGACGAATAGTCCAAAATCATGTATTTTATAGACAAATGCATATTGAATAATTAAATTACGCTTCACTAGGGGTGCCTTTACGTAATGGCTGAGATCTATGTGTGACATGGAGACCCTTTGAACCTGAACTGGAGTAAGAACCAGCGGAGGAAAGTGACAGGAGTAGTGTGTATCAGCGACATATACCTTTTTTAGGATATCGTTATAGATTCATGCCACTTTTCCTTTGCTGGAAAAGTGGCATTTTTTTGTAGAAAAGGAGAGGAAGTGATGAAACTAATTGCGGTGACTACCGGTGAACAGGAGGAGAAATACCTTATCCAGACAATAGCGAGTATTATTCCCTATCTTGATGCTGTCATTCTACGAGAAAAACAAATGACCGAGCAGGACTATTCTTTGTTCATTCAACGTGTGCTTGCACAAGGAGTTCCGGAAGAAAAACTAATTATTCATGGCCATACAACACTACCTGGTGAAACGAATGTGAAGACACTTCACCTTTCAGAAAAGCGAATACAAGAGGTACACGATCTCCGAAAACAATCCCCCGGTTTACAAGTAGGGGTATCGACGCACTCCAACGAAGTAGCTAAGAGAGCGGAGCAGCTAGGTGCTACGTATATTTTGTATGGTCATGTCTTTTCGACAGCGAGCAAGAAAGGGGTGAAACCAAAAGGAGTAGAGAAATTAGCAGCAGTTGCAAAAGAGGTGAGCATTCCCGTTTATGCAATCGGTGGAATCACAAGCGCAAAGGTAACGGATATTTATCAAGCGAAGGCAAGTGGGATTGCTGTAATGTCAGGTGTTTTTAGTCAAAATAATCCACTGCAGGCAGTGCAATCGTTTCGAAAGGAGGTGAATCGATATGAAGAGACACGTTGATGTAGTGGTTATAGGTGGAGGCGTTATTGGGCAATCCATTGCTTACTATTTAAGTAAAAGTAGGGTTGTAACGACGGTAATTGAACAAGGTAGAAGTGGAAGAAAAGCTACACAAGCTGCTGCGGGCATGCTTGGTGTACACACAGAAAATGATCAGGAAGGTACGTATTATCAATTTTGCCAAGCAAGTAGAAATATGTATGCATCTCTAAGCAAAGAACTATTTTCGTTATCAGGGATTGATATTCAGCTTTCCACCAACGGTATGCTCGAGATAGCTACGAATGAAGAACAGAAGCAAAGACTGCGAGCAAAACAAAATGCATTTGAAGGCTTAGAATGGTTGGATGCGGAAGGGATTAGGCAACGAACATCAGCTTTATCCCAGGCAGTAGGGGGATTATATATGCGGCGAGATGGACATGTAGAACCATTGAAAGTGTGTGAAGCTTTTAAACAGGCATCTTTATCAATGGGAGGTCAGTTGATCGAGAATTGTCAAGTTGGAGAAATAGTCCATGACCATGATGTTTTTCATATTCAAATCGATAACGATGTTATCTCAGCTGATCATGTTGTTGTAGCGGCAGGTGTAAAAAGTGGGAGGTGGTTTGAAGCGACAGGATTAATGAATCCAATGGTCCCAACAAAAGGAGAATGCTTTGCCATAAAGCCAAGCATTCAATCTATTCAGCAGACGTTATTCTTTCACAATCTGTATTTGGTACCAAAACGAGACGGACGCTATATTATTGGTGCAACTAGCTATCATGATGATAGCAATAGTTATACGTCAACAGGTGGCATTTTTGAATTAATGAATCACTTATTGAAGTTGTTCCCATCGTTTAAGCAGGAAGAACTGCATAGCTGTTGGACTGGTGTTCGTCCGGGCACCAAAGATGGTAAGCCAATTATTGGAGAACATCCTGAGATTCCCCATTTGTATTTTGCAACCGGACATTATCGAAATGGTATTCTTCTTGCTCCTGCTACAGGGAAACTAGTTAGTGATATGGTCTTAAAGCGTTATGTACCATCATCGATCCAGCGTCTTTTTACACCAAATCGTTTCAGGAAAGGGGGGATCACATATGCAGATACACGTGAACGGACGTCAGGTGGAGGTAGCTAAGGATTCAATTATTGGCGAGTTACTAAAAAGCTTTAACATTCAAGCGAAACTCGCGATAGTCGAACAGAATCAACAAATTATTAATAAAACAGTGTATGACGAAACAATATTAACTAATGGGGATACTATTGAAATTGTTCATTTTGTAGGAGGAGGATAAGTCATGTTAACAATTGGCGAAAAATCATTTCATTCCCGACTGATGCTAGGTACTGGAAAGTACCCGACATTTCAAAGTCAAAAGAAGGCGGTGATAGCATCCAAAACAGAAATATTAACCTTTGCCGTCAGGAGAATGAACATATTTGATGAAAACGAGCCGAATCTGTTAGAAGAATTAGATTTGCAGCAATATGATTTACTACCAAATACTGCTGGCGCTAAGACAGCAAATGAGGCGGTAAGAATTGCCCGTTTAGCTAAGGCTACAGGTTTATGTGACATGATTAAAGTGGAAGTTATCGGTTGTGAGAAAACCTTGCTGCCTGATCCTTTTGAAACGATGAAAGCTTCAGTACAACTGCTAGAGGAGGGCTTCACTGTATTAACCTATACCTCTGATGATGTTGTATTAGCAAAACGATTGGAAGAAGCAGGTGTACATGCAATTATGCCAGGGGCTTCACCAATTGGATCGGGTCAAGGCATTATTAATACAATGAATTTGCAATTTATTATCGAACAATCCGACATCCCCGTAATTGTCGATGCAGGGATTGGTTCTCCGAGTGATGCCGCTTATGCCATGGAGCTTGGAGCAGATGGGGTTTTATTAAATACAGCTGTATCTGGCGCAAAAGATCCAATTCAAATGGCGGAAGCGATGAGGTTGGCTGTACAATCTGGACGATTAGGATATAAAGCAGGCCGTATTCCCAAACGAATGTACGGAATGAAGAGTAGTCCAGAGACGGCGATGATTGAATGATAACAGGACGGTATGCTCGCCAGGAACGCTTTGCCCCAATTGGACAGACTGGCCAGCGCCAATTAGTGACCAAACATGTTGTCGTAATTGGCGCTGGAGCATTAGGAAGTGCAAATGCGGAAATGCTTGTTCGAGCAGGAATAGGTAAGCTGACGCTGGTTGATCGCGATTATATCGAACTTAGTAATCTTCAGCGTCAGCAGCTTTATACAGAAGATGATGCGAGACAGAATCGAACGAAGGCAAAAGCAGCTCAACGAAGATTAAAAGCGATTAATCCGGAAGTGGAGATTACGGGAATTGTAGAAGAGTTTTCTGAGGAGAATGGAGAGAAAATAGTACAAGATGCCGATTTTGTTATTGATGGAACAGATAATTTTCAAACGCGTTTTGTAATGAATGATGTGTTAGCAAAACATCGTAAACCTTGGGCATATGGTGGCTGCTTACAGAGTACTGCCATCGCACTTACCATTATTCCTGGAAAAACTCCTTGTTTACAATGTTTAATTGATCACCTTCCTCAGGAAGGGAAAACCTGTGATACGGTTGGAATTATTTCTCCTGCGGTACAGGTGACAGCTGCCTATCAGACAACGGAGTGCTTAAAATACTTAACAGATAATGGTACATCTCCGGAGTTAGTACAAGTCGATATATGGGGACGGTCATATAGTGCGATTAATGTAAGTAGGTTAGTAGATCCCATTTGTTCATCTTGTTCTCAATCAGCAATTTATCCTTATTTAACCAAGGAAAAAGGGTTGAAAACGGCTATGCTTTGTGGAAGAGATACGGTACAAGTAAGACCAGGAGAAAAAGGGAGTTTATCAGTTTCTAATTTAGTGAAAGAGATCGGTAACCTTACGGATAAAATTAGAGATAATGGTGAAGTCCTCATTTTTGAAATTGACGATGTTCGTTTTGTCGTGTTTCAAGATGGCAGAACCTTAATACATGGCGTTAGCGATGTGAATACTGCCAAGCAATTATATCAGCGCTATATTGGCGCGTAGTTTTTAAGGTGGTACACTGGATGAAGTTTTTTCTCTATAAAGTAGAATATGACGGCGGAAGCCAGTGGAGGGAATAAAAGGAAATATTATAAGACAGGTGATCAAGCAAACGTTGGTCATAGTATTATCCGATTATAGCTAGTATTAGGAAGAGGATCGTGAAGCGTTATGGAATGGGGCTACTACTGTTCCATCTGCTATCCACAGATCTTCTGTCATGAAATAAGGATACATGGTTTAATATTGCTATGTAGATAGTTGAAGGGTGAGGTTACTAATCTAATACACTTATAAAGTAAGTGAAAGCAGAAGACCAAGGGATGGGGCTTCTGCTTTGTTAATTTTAAAAGTGGACCTATACAACTTATCTTAAAATGGGTTTGTTGCCCATTGTAAAGATTGTTTAATGAAAATACGAGGATGTAGTTTTAGTTGAGCGACCATATATTCCGCTAGATCTTCAGGCTGCATATACTTATCCTCATTTTTTTCTGCTAATTGGTCTCCGAAGGCAAGTTCTGTAGCAACAAGACTTGGATTCATCGTGAACACGCGAATATTGTTTTTACGAACTTCCTGCATTAGTGCTTCTGTCATACCTTGAATAGCAAATTTAGATCCACTATAGGAGGTAGAACCTGCTGTGCCTTTTAGTCCATTACTAGAAGAAATAGTAATAATGTCTCCTTGATTCTTTTCAACCATTTGTGGCAAGACAGCACGTGTAACGTGGTATGTTCCAAAAACATTAACCTCGAAAGTATGCTTCCATGTTACTGGGTCCATCTCTAGAAAAGCACCGTATGCTCCAATACCAGCATTATTTATAAGTATATCTGCTGAGCCAATTTCTTTTTGTAAGTAATCAATCGCTTGCTCAACTTCTTCTAGATTAGCTATATCAGCAGTAGCAAAGCTTGCTTTAACACCATGGGCTGCTGCTTCCTTTGCAACTTCTTCTAGCTTGCTTTTTGTGCGGGCGATTAGGCCAACATGGACTCCCTCTTTTGCTAATACGAGAGCAGTAGTTCGTCCAATACCACTACTAGCACCTGTAATGTAGGCAACTTTACCTTTGATAACTTGTCCCATATGAATCATCCTTTCTATAGCGATCTACGGTAAGTATAAGTTTTATAAGGAATAGATTCAAAGATAACTTATTACATCATTATCGGTGAGAAATGGATCCAATTTAAATGCTCACTACAAAGAGGGAATTAACAGGAAAAAGATTAATAAAAGCATGATTATAAAAAAACGTTGGTGAGAGGGAAAATGCTGTACTTCGCTTTCCCTCTCACTCGATTGCCTCCCATACGTTTTATCCTTTTTCACTACGAAACGCTAATTACTTTAATGATTAAGAAGGATGGGTAGTCTTTTCACACCGCGTACAATCATGCCTGTTCTCCATACTAAATCTTGTTTGGTAATATTCAAGGCAGCGTGCGGATAACGTTTAAAGAAGCTAGAAATCGCAATTTCACCTTCTAAACGAGCAAGCGGAGCACCTAAGCATGCGTGAATTCCCTTACCAAATGCTAAATGCTTACTTTTTTCTCGCGTAATATCTAGAATTTCTGGATCTTTGAATTGCTCTGGATCGTGATTGGCAGAATTAAGGGAAATGATGACTAGATCCCCTTTTTTCATAGATTGTCCTTTAAATAGGATATCTTCTCCAGCCCAACGCGATGTACTGTATTCAACCGGACCATTAAATCGCAGTGTTTCTTCCAATGCATTGGTGATTAATGTTGGCTGCTTTTTTAATAATTCTAGCTGCTCAGGGTGTTCTAATAAATTCATAATGCTATTCCCAATAAAATTAACGGTTGTCTCGTGTCCTGCAATTATTAATAATGATACAACACCGTATAACTCTTTTTCAGTAAGTTGGTTCCCTTCTGCCTCCGTAATGACCAACTTACTAATTAAATCTTCACCAGGATTTACACGTACGATAGCAAACCGTTCCTTTAAATAGTGGATGAAATTATCCATGTGCTGTTCCATATCCTCTTGTACCATGGCACCATTTGTTCCTTCAATTAAGACATTTGACCAAATGCGAAATTTATCACGATCTTCTGTTGGGATTCCTAACATTTCACAAATAACGATGATTGGTAGTGGGAAAGCAAGTGAATCGATTACGTCAACAGACTGGTGATTAGCCATTTCGTCAAGGAGATGGTCTGTTATTTCTTGAATACGACCTCTCATTCCTACAATCATTTGTGGAGTAAATGCCTTAGAAACAAGACCACGTAAGCGTCTGTGATCAGGCATATCTGCAAACAACATATTTTCATCTAAAACGGTATAATAATTTAATTCATCTTCATGTATCAGTTTTCTAAAATCTTTAATAAATCGTTGGTCCTTTAATGCTGCTAACGCATCTTCATATCTCGTAATAAACCATGCATACTGACCATCTGGAAGTCGTATTTGGGTAATTGGCTCTTCCTTTCTTAATTGATTATAAGTTGGATAAGGATTAGCAATGAATGGCTTTGTAAATAACGTATCGCTCACAGATTTCATTTGAACCGCTCCTTTTGCAGAAAAATAGGTTATCGAGTTTCTTTTATTTGATCAAACATAATTTCTACATATTGGAATTAAGAAGATCTTTTTACCATATCAATATAAAGCTGTTGATATGCTTTATGTTCTGCTTCCATACCTAACTCAGAATAGAGAATGGATAACCATTCTACTGGTTTAGGGTCATCAGGATATAGTTCCATATCCCAACTCATGCATTCAATAGCTAATTCTTGCTGTTTAAAATAATGATAGAGTTCACCCAGACGTCGCTGTTGATTAGGGTCTTCAGCAAGTTCATTTATTTCATGAACCAGATTAATAATCCGCTTTGCAAATGGTTTCGTCATAAATGGCTCTAGCCATTTTAAAATATCGGGAAGGGGTAGTTCAGAGAGTAATCGGCAGATAGCTTGATGTAACATCCTATCTGCCTGCTTCCTATCTATCGTATGTAATGTGAGAATGAGCTGCTGGAGTTCTTTAGAATTCAGTGAGACGGGATTGACGGTAATTTGTTCGATTGTATTTACTAACGATTTGGATTGGGTAGGTTCCAAGGAGAGGCTGTGCTCGCTTTGCAAAACCATTAATTTTTGTACGTTTTTTGTTGATAAATATACATTCAATAAGTCTTTGAGGAATGTATCTAAGGTAAGTCCGCGTGTATATAAATCTTCCAAAACCTCTATTAAAGAGATAGCAGGGTAGTGTTGGTCTAACGTGGCTTTTAATTCCTGATAATCGGCATTACGTTGTGTATAGACAGCTTGGCTTATATGGATAGCGGCTAAATCCATCCATCGTTCCTGCTGCTTATATATGTGTGCAAGCTTTTGAAAATCTTCGTATTTATGGTCATAACAAATTTCTTCTACATAAATGGGGTCTTTCATAAGCATTTTCTCATCTTTATGTTTGTATAGTTCCTCGTACTTTGCAAATGTTAAATCACTGGAAAACGTATCAACTAATCGGTGATTAGGAGCAAAGCCTCTAAGGATCCTAAAAATACGGTAACAAGATAGTAATTTTCCATCTCGTCGCTCTTTATAAAAGCATTTTTCAATAAAATTTGCTAGCTTTTCTTTTTTTATAAAGGATTCGAAGTAGGTAGTGATTAATGCAGTTTCCTGAAGTGTGTATTCATTTAATAGTTTTTGAAAAAGGGAACTATATTTTCGTTTCTTAAATTGGGAATAAGGTGAGATTTGTAATTCGATAAATGGATGTGGAGAAGAAAGTACGAGTCCGTATTGGAAAGCTTTCCTTAGGTGAGATGTTTTTCGGGTGGTCCTTGAGCTGTCATACGTTAAATACTTATCGTTATGGAAAAATAAATAATATCGTTGCTGCTGGAGGTCAGTGGCTTCTATAACCTTACTTTGTTTATAAATGGCCATTCGATTAACATCAAGTTTTAACGTATGCTGATTCAAATTCTTTAAAAATATAGTTTGATTTCGCATGCTTATCCTCCTCTAAAAGAAACTTATGTATATATATTAAGTATGTCTAAGATAAATGACTTGATCAAGAAAAACAATTTTAAATGGTGTCCTTTCATTATAGATGAAATAGTTTTAATTTGCATGCTTTGATTTTTTAACATAATTTGGGCTGCCTAATATATTGGTATATAGATGTTTTTATCCCGCATATAACTGGCAGTAAGCCCCCCACCTCAAGGAATAAAGTGAAAGCAATATAGATAAGAAGGGGTTCAACTGCCAGTAAATGTCCGATTGGTTCCACTAACCATCCGTGGGGAATAAACACACTCCCCACGGATGGAAGTTTCACTTTATCCCGCATATAACTGGCAGTAAGCCCCCCTCAAGCAGTGAAGAGAAACCATTATAGCTAATTGTGGGTTCAACTGCCAGTAAATGTCCGATTTGTTCGGGCCTACATGGAAGTAGGTCACAAAGGCGTTGCCACAGGACGTGGCGATTTAAGCCTTTGTACGTATTTGTTTCAGTAAAAGCCGGATGGAAGTTTCACTTTAAGAAAGAAAATCTTTTTAAATGATACGATGCATTTAATTTGGAAATTGTAAGGGGTGTAACAAATGCCTGCCATTTCAGGTGACGATTATATAAAGCGGATTGATCAGTTGAACACAGAAATTTGGTATAACGGGGGGAAAATAAATGGGAGGATTTCTCAGCATCCAGCTTTTAAAGGCGCGATTCAAAGTCAAGCCATGCTCTATGATTTGCAGCTGAGGGATGATTATATTGAAGAAATGACCTATCATTCACCTCATACAGGTGATCGTATTGGAACTTCTTATATACAGCCTAGGACGATACAGGAATTAAAGAAACGTAGTCGTATGATACAAATATGGGCAAAAATACATGGTGGAATGATGGGTAGGAGTCCAGATTATATGAACACCGTATTAATGGCCTTCGCTTCTTCTGCAAGGTTATTGGAACGAAAAGCAAATTGCTTTCCGAAGCGGCTTGTTCAATTTTATGAAAGGGCTAGGGAAGAAGATATGTCGTTTACACATACCTTTATTAACCCACAATTCAATCGGTCAAAGCATTATATAGAAGATAGCGAAGAACCAATTGCTGCCAAAATTGTAGATGAAACAGAAGCAGGTTTAATTATAAAAGGTGCCCGGCTTTTGGCAACACAGGGCGGAATGACAGATGAGCTGCTTGTTTTTTCAGCTGGAAGAATATTTGAAGAAAATAATGCATACTTTTTATCTGTTCCTAGTGATGCTAATGGGCTAAAATTCATTTGTCGCGAATCATTCTGTAAGGGAGATTCCTCTTTTAATTATCCATTAAGTTCTCGATTTGAAGAAATGGATACGATGATTGTATTTGATAATGTTTTCATACCATGGGAGCGGGTCTTTTTTTATAAAAACATCGAGGTAGGTAATCGTTTTCAACGAGAAAGTGCGTTTTTGCCTTTTAGTCTGCATCAAGTGATTAATAGGCAGGTTGTAAAGCTAGAATTCGTTTTGGGTATTGCTGAGGAGATTATCGAGTCAATCCATACTGGTACGTACGAGAATGTACAAGAGAAGATGGCAGAAATCATTGTCGGTTTAGAGACAATAAAAGCATTGTTAATTAAATCAGAGGTGAATGCGACACTGGATGAGTTTGGACTGATGCGACCGGAATTAGCTTCGTTACAGGCAGCAAGTAGCGCATTTCCCAAAATTTACCCACGGGCAGTGGAAATCATTCAATTACTTGCTGCTAGCGGATTAATGACTATACCTACAGAGGAAGATTTTAATTCGTCTATACGGATGGATTTGGATCAATATTTGCAGAGTGCAACAAAAGATGCAGTGGAAAGGGTGAAGTTATTTCGATTAGCATGGGATTTGACAATGAGCCCATTTGGTTCCAGACAAACACAATATGAGCGATTTTTCTTTGGTGTTCCTAATGTATTAGCAAGTGAATTATACCATGGTTATAATAAGAAAAAATATCAGGAGTTTATTAAAGCATTTATAGATCAAACATTCACATCGGAAAATGAAAGCAAAAGTAGTAGATAGCATAACTAAATATTAGTTGCTGAGACTTCACTCTGTATCGCACATTGTGGGGGGCAGACCCGAGAGACTATTTCTCCGACATTATTTTACTTAACGATTTAGGCGAGATTATCACCCTGCAAAATAGAAGCTAAGGCTTATCTAGGATTGCGCGCATTACTGAAATAAGTGAAGTCTATGAACTGGGTACCTATCGATCGATGCTACCTTTTGTTGACCGAAACCAACATCAGATTAAGGGGCAGTTTGTGAAGTATGAAAGGTGATTAAAAGAAGTGTCGATATAATAAATGCTTAGTAGGCATTATTTTTTTGCGGAGTAAGGGTAAAACCCACTTATTTGTTCAACTAGTAATCAGTGGGGGATAAACAATAATTGATAAACAAAAACCCCCACTGATTGAAGCTTTACTTTATCTAAAAGTTTCTCTTTTCATATGTATACATTTAGTCTATAATTTACAGGATATTTGCATAATTATGTCGAATATTAATGCGTAAATTTTAGATTAAGGTGGTGAATGGTATGGATCAACTAATAGATAAGATACCTTTTGTTAATCACGATTCAAGAATAAAGAAAATTAAGAAGGGTTTTTCAGCTGATAAAAAATTTGTAGTTGATAATCGCTATCTTATCCGAGTTTTTTCAAGTGAACAGGAAGCGAGTAGGGAAAAGGAATTTAAGACAATCATGCGCTTACAAACTTATTCCAAGTATGTCCCTGAAGCAGTTGAATTTGGCTCTATAACGGATACGGATTATTCATATATGATACTTACTTATATTACCGGTAAGGATGGAGAAGCTGTCTTACAATGTTTAACAGAAGATGAACAGTACGAAGCGGGAATTCAAGCTGGTATGGAATTAAAGAAGCTGCACGCCTTTCCAGCCCCAGAAAATATACCATCATGGTACGAAATTAAAAGACGAAAAAGTAATAAATATCTGTCAGAATTGGAGGCTATCGATGTTGATGTAAACATGAAAAGGATACTTCGGTCGTATATTAAGGAAAATGAGCAATTATTATACAATAGGCCAAATACATTTCAGCATGATGACTTTCATCCTGCTAATCTATTGATCAACGAAGGCAGATTTGCAGGAATAATTGATTTTCAGAGAATAGACTGGGGTGATTCTATTCATGATCTCCAAAAACTCGGCTTTTTTTCTAATCGAGTAAGCAATGCGTTTACAAGGGGAATTGTTGATGGTTATAACGAAAATGATGTTTCTATAAAGTTTTGGGAACTATATGCATTATATAGTGCCATGCATATTGTATCCTCGCTTGTGTGGGGAAGGAAAATGGGCAACTATCAGACCATGCTGACCTATTCGCTAGATGTTATTAGAGATCATAAAAACTTTACAACGTGTATCCCAGCTTGGTACCGCTGATCTTCATTCATAATTGATGGAACCATTAAATGAATGTGTTCGTATATAAATGATAAATATAAATAAGGAGTTAGCTATGAAACGAACGGTAGAATTTATATTAGGTTTAATTGCTGTTGCGATGGTATAGATGAAGTTATTAACATAATTTAGCTATATAGGCTAGATAAAATGGATTTTAAAGTATAAATACCTGCTTTGAAATCTATTTTTTGGTAGTCATCGGAAATGAAGGAAATGATAAAATTTGTCCATGTGGATAAATATGCGTGTTAAGCCGCGTCCAGCTCCAGCGCCCAGAAACGATGTGACTTCACGAATCGTCTCACGATAATTCATCATCGGCTCGCAAGCTCACTGTGATTTCCTTATTTCCGTTGACTCGCTCCACTCGCTATGTTTCCAATCGGGAGCTTGTATCCCGCATATCACGTGCAGTATGCCCTCAATATGGATAAGAAGGGGATCAACTACCAGTTATAGGTCAGATTGGTTCCAAGGCCTTTAGGTTATACCCTTGTGGTACTAACAATCCGTGGAGGATAAACATCCCTCCACGGATCGTTGTTTCACTTTATCTATATAGTGTGCACATCCCATGCTCTATATCTGGTTAATTACAATTAAACGTTATTTCTTATTTTTCCCCACTTAATTCTACTAATATTTTTGCTTGAGACTTGTCCTTAGATAATGCTTCAAAGCCTTTTTCAATTATGTCATCCAGCTGTATTTCATCCGTGATAACAGATTGTGGCTGTATTTGACCAGATGCCATTAAATCAATCGTTTGCTGAAAAGAAGTAGGTGTATAAGCTATAGATGAAGTGATTTTCACACCTTTACCTGTTAATTGGAATGGGTTCCATTCAATCGGTCTAGCAAAGATTGATACGATTACCATGGTTCCTCTTGGTTTCGTTGCTTGAATAGATTGCTCAAATGTAGGAGCTACGCCAGCAACTTCAAAGGAAACATCTACACCTTCAGGTACGATATCTGTAATAGCTTTTACTGGATCAGTTTCCCCAGAATTAATAATATGTGTTGCTCCGACTTCTTTTGCTTTTTGCAGCCTTGTTTCCGATAGGTCTAATGCAATAATTTTGCTTGCACCTGCTGCTTTTGCTGCAATGATTGTTAATAATCCAATCGGTCCAGCACCGAATACTGCAACAGTGTCGCCAAATACTAGTCCGCCTTCTTTTATTGCTTGAACAGCAACTGCTGTCGGTTCAACTAAAGCTCCGTCTTGTAATGTTAATGGCTCAGGTAGGTGATATACATTTTTTTCTGGAACATTTGTAAATGATGTAAATCCACCATCTGTATTTAAACCGATAAAGGCAAAGCCATCATATGGGTCAAGATCCTCTGATTTATTTCCGAATGTAAGGGTAGGATTTACTGCTACTCGGTCGCCCGGCTTATATGTGGTAACCTTTGCACCTACTTCTTCTACAACTCCTGCAAACTCATGCCCAAATGTTAATGGAGTTGTATCACCTGTTAAAGGATCTTCTTTTTCTACAGGAACAAATACAGGTCCTTCCTCATATTCATGAAGATCACTTCCGCAAATGCCTGCCCAAGCTACTCTCACCTTTACTTCAGTTTCTTTTAAAGGTTTCAATTCTCGTTCTTCTACTCGTACATCTTTTTTACCGTACCATACTGCAGCTTTCATGGAATTATCCTCCTTATTACTCAGATGGAAATAATTAAATTACTACTTTAGTATACCATTCTTATTTTATAATTTGTCTATTTCTGTCGAAACTTCACATATTAGTCAAGATAATTTTACAAGTAATATACAAATTAGAAAATATATTGTTTGTAGTCTATAAGTTATGGGTCAATCGGAATTTTGTTAGAAGTATACCTTTAGTAGTTAGTTCGTAGATGTGAATCATTATGTTAAAATTATGATTGAGAAACATAGAATCATCTAGTCTAGCATGCAGGTAGAATGAAGATATGGTTTCTAACTTTTAACGATTTATCCCACATATAACTTGCAGTTAGTTCCCTGCTTCAAGCAATAGAGAGAAAGCAATATGGATAAGGGGGAAATCGACTGCCAGTAAATGTCCGTTGGTTTAAAGGCCTCTAGGTCATACCCTTGTGGTGCTAACCATCCGTGGGGATAAACAAAATCCCCTACGGATGGAAGTTGCACTTTATACTACATGAAATATTGAATTTTACAGTAATCGAAGAATAATAGATGAATCTTATTATAAGGAGGAATATGGAATGAAATTTATTCACACTGCTGATTGGCATCTTGGCAAATTAGTACAGGGTGTCTATATGACAGAAGATCAAGCGTACATACTTCATCAATTCATCGTGGCTATTGAAAATGAAAAACCTGATGCTGTTATTATTGCAGGAGATTTATATGATAGAGCAGTGCCGCCAACAGAAGCGGTACATCTCTTAGATGAAATTTTAGAGAGAATCGTACTTCAACTTCGTATTCCGGTTTTGGCAATTGCTGGGAATCATGATAGTCCGAGCCGATTAAATTTTGGTAGTAAAATTATGCGAGATAATGGCTGCCATATTGTAGGGACGCTCACGAATGATTTACAACCAATTGTTTTACATGATCATGATGGAGAAGTTCATTTTCATTTAGTTCCTTATTGTGATCCAAGTGTGGTAAGAACTACTTTTCAGGATGATACGGTTCGTACACATAATGATGCAGCAAAGAAAATTATCGAGCAGATTGAGGGGAGAATGGATTCACATGCTAGACATGTATTTGTAGGACATGCTTTCGTTACTCCTTATGGAGCAGAAGAAGAAAATACGAGTGATTCAGAACGTCCATTATCTATTGGTGGATCGGAATATGTAGCTGCTGAGCACTTTGCAAAATTTCATTACACAGCGTTAGGACACCTTCATCAAGCGCATTATGTATGGAACGAGACGATACGTTATGCTGGATCTCCATTGAAGTACTCTATTTCAGAGGAGCATCATAAGAAAGGATTCTATGTTGTGGAAATAGATGGAGAAGGTGCTGTTAATGTTGAGAAACGTATACTGCATCCGAGAAGAGATGTGCGCACAGTTGAAGCTTCTATAAATGAGTTGCTGACACACCCTATCAATGATGATTATGTATTTATTCGCTTAACAGACGAGTTACCAGTACTTTCACCGATGGAAAAGGTGCGATCTGTTTACCCAAATGCGTTGCATGTTGAACGGAAGCATAATCAATTTTCTCTTGCTGATGATGAGGAGAATAATCGGGCAGAACGCACCAAGCTGTCAGAACTTGAATTATTTCATGCTTTTTACAAAGAAGTGAAGGGAACAGAAGCAACACAAGAAACGGAACAGCTTTTTAAAGAAGTACTGAATGAATGGCTGCATGAGGAATCAGATGTAACACAAACAGAAAAGTTGAAGCCTTATCTTACCATTTAATGCAGAAGGGAGTGGAATAATTGAGACCTTTAAAGTTAACAATGACAGCGCTTGGCCCATATAAAGATACGGAAACAATAGATTTTACGGAAATAGAAGCGTATCGTTTATTTGTTATTTCTGGAAATACTGGTGCCGGTAAGACGACTATATTTGATGGTATTTGCTTTGCTTTATATGGCTCAGCAAGCGGAGAAGATCGAGAAGAAAATATGCTGCGAAGTGATTTTGCCGATGACAATGTCCATACAGCAGTGGAGTTACTGTTTGAATTAGGCGGTCGTATTTTTCGAATTCTGCGCCAACTAGGCCATGTGAAGCAAGGGAATAAAACGAAGACAGGTGACCGATACGAATTCTATGAGCTAATAGATGGCAATGAAATTCCTTGTGTAGATAGGCAGATTGTATCTGAAATAAACAAAAAAATAGAAGCTTTAATTGGTTTAACGCAGGATCAATTTAAGCAGATTGTTATGCTTCCGCAAGGAGAATTCCGTAAGCTGCTCACCTCGAAAACGGATAATAAAGAAGAAATATTACGTCGACTATTTAAGACGGAACCGTATAAAAAAATTAGTGAACGGATGAGAGAGAAGAAGGCTAATGCAGAACAGGCATACAATAAAGCTATCCAAGCTCGTGATCAATTGATTAAGCATATTGAAGTGAGGTTACCTAAACGAGAAAATTCATTTCTATTTCAGCTTTTAGAAAGTGAGCATTACAATATCAATCAGGTTATAACTGGTTTACAAGAAGAAAGTCACTTTTATATGGAGAGAATCGCGTGTGATAAGGCTAGATATGAACAAGCATATGAGGGTCATAATAACAAACAGGCGGAATATCACCAAGCAAAAGCTATAAATGATCGTTTCAATGAAATGCAACAAAAAAAAGCCAGACTAAACGAATTAGATAATCAGCTTACAACATATCAAAAGCGAGAAAAACAATTAGACGATGCAGAGCGAGCTAACAACCTCATTCCTTATGAAAAACAGCGAAATGATTGGCATAAAGAAGAGGAAATGCAACAAAAGAATCTTCACTACGCAGAAAATAAGCTTAAAACAGCTAACGAGCGAGTAAAGCAAGTGCAAGCCTTGTATAAAAAAGAGGAAGATAAGAAGGAAGAAAGAGAACAACTACGTATTATTCTGGAACAACTAAAGGATTATTTACCAATAGTTAAAGAAATGGATGCGTCTAACCAACAGTTGAATAAGCTGAATCAGCAAGTGCAGGATGGCGCCTCCGAATTGGAGAAACTTCAAAAACTACTCGATGTAAAGAATCAGCGAGCAGAAGCTATTCACGAACAAATAGAAAAGCTCGATCTCACAGTCGAGCAGTTACCAGATAAACAGCAACGATTACAAGAGATGCGAGATCAAGTAAAAGTCCTAATAGATTATATAGAGTTAGCAAAAAAACACGATAAATTAGAAAAAGAATCCAAACAAAAACATCAAGAAGCATCTCAAGCGCAAGCTGATTACCAACAAATTGAAAGGGATTGGCTTAATAATCAAGCTAGTATTCTAGCAGCGCATCTACATGATGGACAAGCTTGCCCGGTCTGCGGAAGTATCGATCATCCACAAAAAGCCATAAATAGGGATCGTAACGTATCGAGGGAGCATTTAGAAAAAGCGAAGCAGCAATTTCAGATACTAGATACGCAATATCGTAACAGCTTTGCTGAATGGAATTCAGTAAGCGTACAATTAAAGGAAAGGGAAAATGAATTAAATAACTATTCCATAAATAAGAGAGATGTAACAAGTGCTAAAGAAGCATTAGTACTTCAAGGGCAGCAACTAAGTGAAGAAGTGAAGCAATTACATCATGATAGAAAACAGCTTGCTGAATATAAAGCTATGTACGAACAGGCATTAAAAGAAACCAAAGATGTAGAAGCTAAAGTGAAAAGAACGGAGCAATATTATCAAGAGCAAGTTGCATCTTATCGTACTGCTCATGCTGTTTATCAGGAAAGAATACAAAAGATTCCTCAAGATGTGAGAACTCTGTCTGAATTAGAGAAAAAAATAGAAGTAAAAGAAGAGCAACGAAAGGAATTGGAGGAGCGCTGGGAGCAAATACAACAAAAGCTGTTGCAGGAGAAAGAAGAATTGACTAAAAGTGAATCCGATGTTAGTCATGCAAGCAACCAGCTGCAGGAAACGAAGATAAGGCGGGAGAATGCAAACAAACAGTTTGTTGATGCATTAAGCCAAGCGTCCTTCCAAACGGAGGAGGTGTTTCAACAAGCTAAGCTGGAAGAGGATGAGCGTAAGCAGTTAAAGCATAGCATAGAAGAATATAATCAGCATCGGCTTACGCTGCAAAAGCAGGTCCGTGATCTGAACAGAGAATTGAAAGATAAGCAGCAGGTTGAATTAACGACTATTGAAGCCAAACTGAAAGAATTAAAAGTAGAATACGAACAAGCATTAAAGACATGGGATCAATCAAATAAATACTATGAGGAAATCATTACACTACAGCAAAACATTGTCGAGGTCACTGAACAAGCTAATAACTTGGAAAAGAAATTAGCCACTATAACCGATCTCCATGATGTATTAAGAGGGCAAAATAACAAGAAAATATCCTTTGAACGGTATTTACAAATTGAGTATTTGGAGCAGATTATCGATGCGGCAAATTTACGATTAGATCGATTATCAAATGGTCAATTTTTCCTGAGTCGTAGTGACAGGCAGGAATCGCATGGAAGACAGAGTGGTCTAGGCCTCGACGTTTTCGATGCATACACGGGACAGACAAGAGATGTGAAATCCTTATCCGGAGGCGAGAAGTTTAATGCAGCTCTTTGTTTGGCACTAGGTATGTCAGATGTTATTCAAAGTTTTCAAGGCAATATTTCGATTGAAACAATGTTTATTGATGAAGGGTTTGGTACGCTGGATGAAGAAGCACTAAACAAAGCAGTTGATACATTGGTAAGTTTACAGCAATCGGGTAGAATGATTGGCGTGATCTCACATGTGCAGGAATTAAAAGCTATGTTCCCAGCAGTACTCGAGGTAAAGAAGACAAAAGAAGGATCTAGTCGAGCAAAATTTGTTGTAAAGTAACGGTAGCCTTTAAAGAATTTTAAAGGAACTGAATAGAGGAGGGCTATCAAAAGCTGAATCCTAGTGAATTTTTGTATCGCTTTTCACTGGCGTAGTTACATTTGACATGTGCTGTTTTCACAATTTTTTCGGCTAGGATAGACGTTCATGCATCGATTTCTCTCGGTAGAATAATTACTATTCCAAAGAACTGTCGAACTACTATCCTGATATACTTCATATTCGAATAGTAGTTCGACATTACTTATCTCAATTTCTATAGTCTCTCGCTCTTCATAATCGTTTAACTTGCTGAAACGATGGACTGTAAGTGCTGTAATGTTTGTTTTAGATTGTTTGTTTCCTCTTGTGTTAGAGGTACCATTGGAAGCCGAACATCCCCAACTGGAACACCTTTCATAGATAATGCTGATTTGACGGGCGAAGGACTAGGTGCAGCAAACAAAGCTTTCATGATTGGAAGTAAATGTTGATGTAGCGCTGCACTAGCTTTGACATTTCCAAAGCTAAATTGATTTATCATCTCTTGCATTTCATTACCAATGATATGGGAGGCGACTGAGACCACACCTTTTCCTCCAATAGCTAATGCTGGTAATGTTAGTCCGTCATCTCCGCTGTATAGGGAGAAGTCCTTGGATGTGCGTCTAATTATTTCTGACATCGCATCAAGGTTACCGCTCGCTTCTTTGATGGCAACAATATTATCTATTTTAGAAAGCTGTACCGTAGTATCTACAGTTAAATTGACACCAGTTCTTCCCGGTACATTATAAAGCATAATAGGGAGATTAGTAGCTGCTGCGATCGCTTGGAAATGCTGATAAATTCCTGTTTGCGAAGGTTTATTGTAGTATGGAGTAACAAGCATGATACCATTAACTCCAACTTTTTCCGCTTGTATTGTTAAATTAATAGTAGCTTTTGTGTTATTTGCCCCAGTTCCAGCTAATACCGGAATTCGATCATTTACTACTTCAACAACGAAGCGCATAAGCTGAATCTTTTCCTCATCTGTTAATGTAGCTGATTCACCTGTAGTTCCAGCAACAATCAGCCCATCCGTTCCATTTTTAATTAAATAATTTACGAGAGATCTTGTGGCATGAAAATCAATTTTTCCATGTTGATCAAATGGTGTCACCATTGCGGTTAATACTTGGCCAAATTCCATTTCTTTACACCCCTTGTGATAAGTTAAAACAATAGATGGATAGACCATTTCTAATTAACGCAAAAAAACAGCAGCAAGGGTTTGCTACTGCAGAAATGTAGTATTTCATTTTCTGCGTCAGATAGCCCTCCATATAGTTACCTATACGACAGTCCTGTATTTATTCAATAGCAGAACCAGCAACAGTAAATAATGAGTTATCTGTTACTTCGGCAACGATCCCTTTCCACAATCGTCAATGGATCTCATTATCCTCAAACTGTGTAATGATGACCGATGCACCTCTATCCTCACTTCAAATAATTGAAATAAGAAATATTTAATTGTCTGTAATATAACAGATTTCCTTATTTCACGCAAGGCTATTTGAATTTTAGCAAGGAAATGATGCCTATCGTTTATTCAATTGTTCCTTTAATGACATACAAATAAAGTGAACCTTCAATCAATTGAAGGTTTTGTTTGTCCCCCTAGTTACTAATAGTGTTGTTCCTTTATTGCTTGAAGCGGGGGTCTTACTGCTAGTTATATGTGGAGAAAAACATAATTTAGCTAAGCATCTCACCTAGAGTAATTACTCGAATCAATCAAAATATGACAAGTTGACATCCAGTCTATGCTTGAGGTGGTACGTGTTCTATAGGACGAAATACTTCTAGGTGACCTAAGGGCATCACTGTTTAAAGAATTCTTCCACCAATCCTATAAACTTCAGTACAATTGGAGGTAAATAACGATTTTTCTCATAGGCTAGATATACGCTTCTGGATAAATGTGAATCGTTAATATGTTTTATATGATAATCTGAATGAACTGTATTTTTAACATAGTTTTCAGGAACAACTGTGATTCCTAAACCTTCGATAACAAGACGACATGCTGTTTCAAATCGCTCGATTTCAAATTGAATCATTGGCTGAATCCCTGATTTAGCAAATGCATAAAGAATATCCTCTCTTGTTTGAAAGCCTTCTTTGCAAATGATAAATGTTTCGTCTTTCAAGTCATAAATAGTTAGCTCTGTATAATCTTGTAAGTTGTGCCCTTGAGGAAGAACAGCAACTAATTTTTCCTCATAGATAGGTAATGTCTCAATCGCATCATTATTCAAATTCTGATTTGTTATAGCTAGATGAATATCGAAGTTTGTTAAAGCTTTCTCTACATCCGTTAAACTTAGAATTTCTAATAATTTTATATGAGCATCCTGATATTCTTTCTGAAATTGTTTCAAAATTTTTGGTACCCAAAAATTGGAGGACTCTATTAAACCGATTGTGAGTTCCAGCGGTCCCTGCTCTTTCAAGCGGATCATTTCTTTAGATACATGCTGATAGTGATTTAACAATTTTTTAGCCTCTTGATAAAGTATTTTACCCTCACTTGTGACCTCGAGGCTCCTCGTATTACGTTTAATTAATGTCAATCCTACTTCATTCTCTAGCTTTTTAATAGCAGCACTAAGTGATGGCTGAGATACATGTAAGACGGTTGCTGCTCGAGTATAGGTTGATTGTTCAACAATCGTAACAAAATAGACTAAATGGCGAAATTCCATCCTAATCTCCTTAATTTATAGTTGAATTTTATAAAAATATAGAATATTTATATTTGTAATTATATATTATTATAATTATAATTTTAATGTATGGTATTAAATTAAAAAAATGTTATGTCTTCTATTATCTATAGTACCAAATAAACAGAAGGATCGATAATCAGATGGAAAAGGAATGTGAATTTTTTAACTACAGAAAATGTAAACGGTTTATTTGAGGTTGCTAACATAGGGAGGAGATGAAGAAAATGAGAATGGAAAAGAACATGCAAGTAGAACAATATCGTGGTTCAGCATTACATACGAAAGGATGGATACAAGAAGCTGCTCTTCGAATGTTGAATAATAATCTGAGCCCAGAGGTGGCAGAAAATCCAGACGAGCTAGTGGTTTATGGTGGGATAGGTAAAGCAGCACGAAATTGGGAATGCTACGAGGCGATTGTGAAGGAATTAAAACAGATAGAGGAAAATGAGACCTTACTCATTCAATCAGGAAAACCCGTTGCTGTGTTCCGTACGCATACAGATGCTCCGAAAGTGCTGATTGCTAACTCGAATTTAGTTCCAGCATGGGCGAATTGGGAGCACTTTCATGAATTGGATCAGAAAGGTTTAATGATGTATGGGCAAATGACTGCGGGCAGCTGGATCTATATTGGCAGCCAAGGAATTGTGCAAGGAACATATGAGACATTTGCAGAATGTGCTAGGCAGCATTTTGACGGCAGTTTACAAGGAACGATTACTGTGACGGCGGGGTTAGGCGGCATGGGAGGAGCGCAACCTTTAGCGGTGATACTAAATGAGGGGATCTGTATTGCTATAGAAATAGATCCTCATCGTATCCAGCGTCGATTAGATACAAATTATTTAGATACCTCTACGGATAGCTTAGATGAAGCAATAAAGCTTGCTGAAGAAGCGCGTAGTAAAGGGGAAGCGCTATCTATAGGCTTGTTAGGCAATGCAGCTGAGCTTCTACCGGAAATGCTTACAAAAGGATTCATTCCAGACGTACTAACAGATCAAACCTCCTCTCATGATCCGCTGAATGGCTATATCCCTGTTCATATGACGTTAGCAGAAGCAGCTAAATTAAGGGAGAATAATCCAGGGAATTATGTTCAATTATCTAAACAAAGTATTGCAGTTCATGTTAAGACAATGCTGCAAATGCAGCAAAAAGGGGCGGTTACCTTTGATTATGGAAATAATATCCGCCAAGTAGCCAAGGATGAAGGAGTAGCGAATGCATTTGATTTTCCTGGATTTGTTCCTGCTTATATTCGCCCACAATTTTGTGAAGGTAAAGGACCGTTTCGCTGGGTGGCATTATCCGGCGATCCAGAAGATATTTATAAGACAGATGAGGTCATCCTGCGCGAATTTAGTGAGAACGAGTCGCTGTGTAAGTGGATTCGCATGGCGCAAGAGAAAATTAGTTTCCAAGGACTCCCTTCTCGGATTTGCTGGCTAGGGTATGGAGAAAGAGCCCGCTTTGGAAAAATTATTAATCGTATGGTTGAACGAGGTGAATTAAAAGCACCGATTGTTATCGGACGTGATCATCTTGATTCAGGTTCCGTAGCCTCACCAAATCGAGAAACGGAAGCGATGAAGGATGGAAGCGATGCGGTAGCGGACTGGCCAATATTAAACGCGTTGATTAATAGTGTTGGGGGAGCTAGCTGGGTCAGTGTCCACCACGGTGGCGGCGTTGGTATGGGATACTCGCTTCATGCTGGAATGGTTATTGTTGCCGATGGAACAAAAGAGGCGGAGGAGCGTTTGGATCGCGTCCTTACAACAGATCCTGGGATGGGGATTGTTCGTCATGTGGATGCAGGCTATGAAAAAGCCGAGGATACTGCGAAGGAAAAAGGTGTTCATATTCCAATGCTACAACGTAAAGGGGCGTTATAAATGTCAGATATCCTATTTATTAAACATGCAGCTCAATTACTTACCATAAGTGGAAATACCGATAAGCCAGCTAAAACTGATGCAATGAGAGAGCTTAATAGTATAGAAGATGGTGGATTACTTGCGAAGGACGGTGAGATTATTGCCATTGGTACGACGGAAAAAATTCAAGCGAAGTATGCCGATGAAATTGCTCAAGCTAAACAAATCGATGCGTCTAATAAAGTAGTTTCCCCAGGTCTGATCGATCCTCATACACATCTTGTTCATGCCGGAACAAGGGAGAATGAGTATGCAATGCGACTAAAAGGAAAGTCGTATATGGACATCATGCATGCAGGAGGCGGTATTCACGCAACAACTCGAGCTACGCAGCAAGCAAATTATGACCAACTTTATCATGAATCGAAGCTGCGTCTAGATACATTTCTAACAAATGGCGTCACCACAGTAGAAGCAAAGAGTGGATATGGTTTAACGACAGAACATGAAATCAAGCAATTGGAAGTTGCCAAGCAATTAAATAAGGATCATGTCATGGATGTTGTTTCAACATTTATGGGAGCACATGCTGTACCAGTAGCCGAAAAAGAAAATCCAGACATTTTTGTAGATCGAGTTATTTCAGAGATGATTCCAGAGGTTGCTAAACGGAATTTGGCAACATTTAATGATGTGTTTTGTGAGCGAGGCGTATTTACGCCAGAACAATCAAGAAGAATTCTGGAGGCGGGTAAGGAATATGGACTAATTCCAAAAATTCATGCGGATGAAATTGAATCCTATGGGGGGGCAGAATTAGCTGCAGCTGTTGGTGCGATTTCAGCTGATCATTTATTGAAGGCATCGGATGTAGGAATTCGTCAAATGGCTGAACAAGATGTTATTGGTGTTCTTTTACCAGGTACTGCATTTTTCCTAATGGCAGAATTTGCTCAAGCAAGAAAAATGATAGATCAAGGCTTAGCCGTTGCTCTTTCTACGGATGCAAACCCAGGTTCATCCCCAACGTTATCCTTACAGTTTATTATGAATCTTGGCTGTTTAAAAATGGGGATGACACCTGAAGAGGTTATTACAGCAACAACCATCAATGCTGCACATGCGATTGGTTGTGCTGATAAAATCGGGAGTCTAGAAATTGGTAAACAGGCAGATATTACGATTTTTAATGTACCAAATTATCTAATGCTATCCTATCAATATGGAATGAATCATGTGGATACAGTTATCAAGAAGGGAAAGGTAGTTGTAGAACAAGAGAACTTGTCCACATGTAACAGGCATGTATCCTCCGTATAAGAAATAACAAAAGATGGGGTGGAATTAGGTTAATACGATTTATTGCGTATATAACTGGCAGTGATATTTCCACTAAAAGCAATAAAGTGAAACCAATAATGGATAATAGAGATATCCACTGCCAGTAAATGTCCGAGTGGTTTAAAGACCTTTAGGTCATAATCTTGTGGTACAAACCTTCAATGGGGATAAAAATCCACACTAATTGATGTTTCACCCTATGATTATAGCTATGTAATATTTGATTTTTGAATAATAATAGACGGAATTTTTTGTAAATGTTATTGACGGATAATTTTACGAAGACGTATACTAAAAGTAGTTACTAGTCATTAGTTAAGATTAGATTATTTTAAAGAGCGTTTGATATATACTTGGCTTTCAAAAAAGAGGAGCTATGCGGACTACATAGTAGGTCTTCAACTCAGAAGAAGGCTGAACCGCTACCCGAAAGCGGAGTATTCCAGTTGTATGGAGGCAACTGACTTTTGAGAAACCATTTTGTATAAGCAGAGACCTTTAGGAGAAGAAACAATGACACAAAAACTTCGTATTGGAAAAATTGCTACGTTACTTGCAATGCTAGATGAGCAAGAACGAGCGTCCTATCAATCGATAGTTCCAGATGTCCAAATTTGTGAAGGAAAAGTTGGATCAATGGATATGCAAAAAGTGATTTCCGCAGTAGAAACGGCAGTGAAACGAAGCAAGCTAATTCAAGAAGGCGTTTATCGAGAAACACATGCACTTTATCATGCAATTTTAGAAGGATTAGAAGGAGTTACTAGAGGGCAGTGGGCAATTGGTGAAATGATGCGTACCGTTGGGTTACGATTCGCTGTTGTTCGTGGGAACCCATATGTAAATCCTGAAGAAGGTGAATGGATTGCCGTTGCCTTTTACGGTACCATTGGAGCTCCAATAAAAGGCTTGGAGCATGAAGCTGTCGGACTAGGTGTTAATCATATTTAATTATATAAATCATTACCTAAAGTGAGTAGACATGAGGAGGTGATGGTGGCTTATTTGTATGCCATTATCGCCTCTTTTTTATTGTATTAATGAAAAGGGGGAAGCGTAATGATTGAGCTATCAGGAGATTCTTTAACCATAGATCAATTGAAACGCATCTGTATTGAACAGGAGCAAATTACCATTTCAAAAACTAGTATGGAGAAGGTTCGAGAAAGCAGATTAGCTGTGGATAACATTGTTGCCAATAAAGAAATTGTTTATGGGATTACGACTGGTTTTGGGAAGTTTAGCGATGTTATGATTGAGGCAAAAGACGTAGAGGATTTACAATTATATTTAATTCGTTCACATGCCTGTGGAGTTGGTAATCCATTTGAAGAAAAGGTATCGCGTGCAATGATGGTCCTTCGCTTAAACGCACTATTAAAAGGGTTCTCTGGCGTACGTCCTGTGCTCGTTGAGCTATTAGCAGATCTAGTTAATGAGCGAATACATCCTGTTATTCCTGAGCAAGGTTCTCTGGGGGCATCAGGAGATTTAGCTCCATTAGCACATTTAGCCTTAGTGATGATCGGTGAAGGGAAAGTCTTTAATGAAAAGGGAGAAGCGGTTGATGCTGCCTCGGTTCTTTCTAAAAAACAGCTTCAACCAATTGTATTACAAGCAAAGGAGGGGCTAGCACTAATTAATGGAACCCAAGCGATGGTAGCAGTTGGTGTCATGAATTATATAGAAGCCGAAAAGCTAGCCTATGACAGTGAGTGGATAGCTGCGTTAACGATGGAGGGATTGCAAGGGATTATCGATGCTTTTCATCCAGCTGTTCATGAAGTACGAGGGTATCCGCAGCAAGTAGCGGTGGCTAAGCGAATGACAGCTTGGTTAGAAGGCAGTCAATTAATTACTCATCAAGGAGAAAAACGGGTCCAAGACGCTTATTCTTTGCGTTGCATTCCTCAGGTTCATGGGGCAACATGGCAAGCACTGGATTATGTAAAGGAAAAATTAGAAATAGAAGCAAATGCTGCAACAGATAATCCACTTATTTTTGATGGGGGAAAGCTGGTTATCTCAGGGGGCAATTTTCATGGTCAACCGATTGCGATAGCTATGGATTTTCTGAAAATTGCGATTGCTGAACTTGCCAATATTTCTGAACGACGTGTAGAGCGTTTGGTTAATCCACAGTTGAATGACTTACCGGCATTTTTAAGTGCTCAGCCTGGGCTACAATCTGGGGCCATGATTATGCAATATGCTGCAGCGTCGCTCGTATCTGAGAATAAAACGTTAGCTCATCCAGCCAGTGTCGACTCGATTCCGTCATCGGCTAATCAAGAGGATCATGTCAGTATGGGGACAATAGGTTCTCGACATGCTAGGCTGATCATAAATAATACAAGACGTGTGTTAGCAATTGAATGCATATGTGCTCTTCAAGCAGTGGAAAGCACAGGGATAGACAAAATGGCCGGTAAACTAAAAGAAAAATGGGAAGCATATCGGAAGGTCGTGCCAACGATAAGTGAAGATCGGATTTTCTCAACAGATATAGAAGAAGTTGCTTCGCTTTTAAACGTTAAAAAGGGGGATTATGCAACGGATCTCCAGCTAGATATAACTTGACATACAAAGGATGAATTATTAGAATTATCAATAATTATATCTTATGTAATTAAATAGGAATAATTGAAAACGATTGCATTTTGGGGGAAATATACTTAGCAATTAGAGGTCGATGTAGAGGGATTCTGCAAGAGAAACTTCTATAAAACAAAACCCCAACTGATTGGAGTTTCACATTATTGATGTAGTGGACAGAAAAGAGAGAATTATAATGAAGAGGAGTTTGCAGAAATGTCTAAACAAGCAATTCAACAAATGAAATTATCAATGCGTCTACCAGTCATTATGGCACCGATGTTTTTAGTGTCTAGTCCTAAAATGGTCGTGGCAGCTTGTCGTGCTGGAATTGCTGGGACTTTTCCAGCATTAAATGCAAGAACTAGTGATATTTTAGAAGACTGGATGCATCAAATTAATACGGAAATTGATGTACTCAAAGAAAAAGAACCGACGAGGAAAATCGCACCTTGGGGTATAAACTTTATTACTCATCGTTCCAATAAGCGGTATACGGAAGATTTGAAATTAATTGAAAAATACCAGCCACCCATTGTTATTACGTCTTTGGGGGATCCTAGTCCAGTTGTCGAGATTGCCCATCAGTATGGTGGCGTAGTTTTTTCCGATGTCATTAATGTAAAGTTTGCCAAAAAGGCGATTGAAAAAGGTGCTGATGGTTTGGTACTTGTTGCCAGTGGAGCTGGCGGCCATGCTGGAGTATTAAATCCAATTCCGTTTATTCATGAAGTCCGTTCATTTTTTGACGGACCTATCGTACTTGCAGGTGGTATGTCGGAAGGAGAAGATATCCTTGCATCAGAAATTCTAGGTGCTGATTTTGTTTATATGGGAACACGATTTATACCTTCTGAAGAAAGTGGAGCACCTGATGCATATAAGCAAATGATTGTTGAATCATCGATTGAAGATATTATTTATACAGATGCATTTAGTGGTGTTAACGCGAATTATTTAATTCCTAGTATTGTAAAAGCTGGGCTTGATCCAAATCAATTAGAAAAGAAACAAGAAATTAACTTTGAAAAATTGGATAATCCAGAAGTAAAGGCATGGAAGGATGTATGGGGTTCTGGTCAAGGAATTGGCGCGATTGACAAGGTTCAATCAATTGAGAGAATTGTTAGTGAGCTAGAGGAGTCGTATACAAAAGCAACGCGAAATATTGTCAGTCAGGATAATACTATGACACAAACATAATGTGAAAATGGTTTTAAAAGGGCTCCATATATAAAGTATCCACTGACACAGATGGATTTTATACAACGAATAGAAATAGGAATTTAACGTACTTCCGAAAGAAGTCTCCATCTTCAAGCGTGTGAAGGGCGTAGCCCAACGGTAAGAGGATGAATTTCGGTTGGGCGACAGCCCAAAGGCTTTTTTCCTTTTTTGCTCAAAGCACAACCCAACAGTGAATGATCGAAATTCATCAATGCCTATAAAAGTGCCAGTTCAAGACTTAGCAAGAGGGATTTTCCTCATGTCCGTAAAAAGTTAGGGAAAGAAATGTTTTGGTCAAGAAGTTTTTGCTTGTTGACGACTGGCGGTTCGCCTATTGAAGTAGTAAAAAAATAGATTGAAAATCAAAGGATAAAGTGAGGTGATTTGATATGGCTAAACAAAATAAAGCGTACAAGTTTAGATTGTATCCAACAGATGAACAGGCTTTGGTTATACGTAAAACCTTCGGTTGCGTTCGCTTTGTCTATAACAAAATGTTAGCAGAACGAAAAGAAACGTATGAAACCCTAAAAGATGATAAAGAAGCATGGAAAAAGGTAAAACATCCTACCCCTGCCAATTACAAAAAAGAATACGAATGGCTAAAAGAAGTCGATTCATTAGCGTTGGCAAACGCTCAACTAAATTTAGATAAGGCATATAAAGCCTTCTTCAAAGGGCATGCCAGGTTCCCAAAATTCAAAAGCAAACGCCATAAACAAAGCTACACAACGAATGTCGTCAATGGAAATATTCAGTTGTTGGATGGTCATATCAAATTACCTAAATTAAAAATGGTCAAAATCAAGCAACATCGAGCAATTCCTTCGGAGTACACCATCAAATCTTGTACCTTGTCTATGACTTCATCAGGAAAATACTATATTTCGATTCTTACAGAGTACGAGAAGGAGATAAAAAGGAAGGAAATTGAAAAAGTTGTTGGCTTAGACTTTTCAATGGATGGGTTGTTTGTTGATAGTGAGGGTGAGAAAGCCAATTATCCTAAGTTTTATCGACAAATACTTAATAAATTAGCAAAAGAACAACGTAAACTTTCTCGTAAAAAGAAAGGCTCTGCAAATTGGAATAAACAACGTATTCGAGTAGCTAACATTCAAGAGAAAGTTGCCAATCAACGCAAGAACTTTCTTCACCATAAATCAAAGGAATTAGTGTCTAACTTCGATGCTGTTGTGATTGAAGATTTAGACATGAAAGGAATGTCACAAGCACTTAAATTCGGTAAAAGCGTAGCTGATAATGGATGGGGAATGTTCACCTCTTTCTTACAGTACAAACTAAAAGAACAAGGGAAACAACTTATCAAAATTGATAAATGGTTCCCATCTACCAAAACTTGTTCGAGTTGCGGAAATACCCAACCAATGCCTATAGAAATTAGAACATACGCTTGTTCGTGTGGGCTAAATCTCGATAGAGATTATAATTCAGCTCTCCATATCAAAAAAGAAGGCATTCGCTTATTAGCAAGTGCCTAATGAAAATATAAACTCTTGGAACAAGAGGGTTAGCTTGGTCCATTTCGTCAGCTACCAAAAGTGGCGATTATCCAAGAAGCCCCCACTTCAAGCAACCCGTAAGGGTGGTAAGTGGTGGGAGTAGTTCACTAAGAGAATCAGCAGATGAAATTCCTAAAAGTGAATGAACTATCGATCAAATGTTGTGCCATAGCCAACGTTTGGTCGGTAGTTTTTTATTAGTCTAGTCTAGGAAAATATAAAATTTGCCTATGTGGATAAATTTGGGCGTGTTGAGCGGCGTCCAGCTCCAGCGTCCAGAAACGAGGCGACTTCATGAATCTCTCTATGATAAGTCATCATCAGTTCGCAAGCACACCGTGATTCCTTTTTTCCGTTGACTCGGTCCAGTCGCTGCGTTTATAATCGAGCGCTTTTGCTCTTATATTCTATTTATAGTTTTAAACTATAGAAATATAAAATTTGCATATTAGTAATTATATGTATAGTTATTTATAATAAATAATATATTTTCTGAATAAGCAAAATATGTAGGTAGTGAGGTGTTGATATGTATAAATTTCCAAATAGACAAACGTGGCAAGGTAGAGTGGATAGTAAAATAGACAAAGATAGCTTTCGCATTCATCAACGTGTGATATGTAACTCTACGGATGATGATTTTGAAAGCGCTTTTTGTCTTGTTGGTTTTGAATCTGACGAGGGTGTTCGAAGGAATAAAGGGAGAATTGGTGCTGCAAAGGCTCCTGATGAAATAAGAAAAAGTCTTGGTAAACTACCCTATCTCTTTGAAGATACAGCTTCAATTATCGATGTTGGAAATGTAGTATGCGAAGGAGAAAGCTTAGAAGCTGCGCAGGCAGAATTAGCGGATCGCGTTGATCAAATATTTAATAAAAGATCCACGCCAATTATTCTTGGTGGAGGACATGAAACGCTGTACGGTCATTATCTCGGAATTAGGAAGTATGTGGGAGAAAACACATCGATAGGTATTATAAATATAGATGCACATTTTGATTTGCGTCAGGATAGTAGACCTTCATCTGGGACTATGTTTAGGCAGATTTTAGAACAGGATAAGCAAGCAGGCTATTTATGTTTAGGAATTCAACCATTCGGTAATACAAAATCTCTGTTTCAGGTTGCAGAGCAGCTTGGATGTATTTATGTGTTAGAAGAATCACTAGCTCTACACAACATACAAAAACAATATGGAGTTATTGATCAATTTTGTAACCAGTACGATGTCATTATCGTTACGCTATGTACAGACTCGATTGCTTCTTCTGCAGCCCCAGGAGTTAGCGCACCGTCCCCTTTTGGACTGGACCCTGTTGTCGTAAGAACGTTATTACGTCATATTGTTGCTAAAGAGAATGTATGTAGCTTTGATATATCAGAGGTAAATCCTCTTTTAGATGAAAATGGACGAACTACAAAGCTAGCTGCTTATCTAGTGGCGGAGGTTTTGCATAATTTTAATAATACAGTTCAATGAGAGAGAATGTTACATTTTAATATTTCAACGATGAATATATCGAATTTCCCAGTTGTTTAACATATGAAGGAGGGACAACATGACATTAGAAATGAATCAAGTTACGACATTGTTTATTGCAATAGCTGTATTTCTTCTTGGGGGATACCTTAATAAAAGAATTAGATTCTTAGAGAGATTTTGTATACCTGCTCCTGTTGTTGGGGGGCTACTTTTCGCTATACTTGTAACACTACTAAAAGGACTTCATCTTGTAAATATTAATTTGGATACATCTTTACAAAGCTTATTTATGTTAACTTTTTTCACTACTGTAGGTTTGGGTGCAAGCTTTGGTTTAATCAAATTAGGTGGAAAGCTTTTGATCATTTATTGGTTATCATGTGGATTTCTTGCACTAGCACAAAGTGTTATTGGAATATCTTTTGCAACGCTTTTAAACTTAGATCCACTTATCGGTGTAATGGTTGGAGCTACATCAATGGAAGGTGGTCATGGTGCCGCAACTGCATTTGGTACAACCATTGAAGAGCTTGGAGTTGACTCTGCATTATCCATTGGATTAGCTGCTGCTACTGTAGGATTAGTAGCTGGCGGACTGATTGGTGGGCCAATTGTAAAATATTTAATCAAGAAATACAATCTGAAGTCTACGGAGCGGGCAACAGAGGAAAGTGCTGTTACGGTTGAAGCTAAAACAGAAGCAAGCTCTATTAATTCTAAAACATTTATGACACAAGCTTTTATTATTACTTTATGTATGGTATTAGGCTCTTATTTAGGAGAGCTATTCTCAAATGTAACCGGTTTTGTACTGCCCGGATATGTAAGTGCCATGTTTGTTGCTGTAATCGTTCGAAATGTGCTTGATCGATATGATAAAACATTAATTGAGATGAAAAGTATTGGAATTATAGGTGATATTACATTGGGTATCTTTTTATCAATGGCTCTTATGAGTATTAAATTATGGGAAGTTGCTAATTTAGCATTGCCATTATTAGTCATTGTTATCGTACAGGTACTATTTATAGCTTTATTTGGTATCTTTATATTATTTAGATTGCTAGGAAAGAATTATGATGCGGCAGTGATGGTTGGTGGTTTCACAGGGCATGGGCTAGGCGCTACTCCAAATGCCATTGCTAATATGGATGCAATAGTCAACCGATACGGTCCCTCTAAAAAAGCATTTTTAGTTGTTCCTTTAGTTGGAGCTTTCCTAATCGACGTCTTCGCAATGCCAATTATTATCACTTCTATAAATTTGTTTAGTTAAAAGGGAAAACCGGTCCATTTTTATGAAGCAGTTTTCTTACTATGAACGAGGATTAAAAGGAATGGTTATGTTTATAATTAAGTAAGTCAAAAAAAGTGCTGCTTCATCCGAATCTCCTTTTTCTGCTGGATTATCAGAGTATTTTTCTCTCTTTATCAAAAAATGATTAACCTTCACAGTTAAACCTTCATTATCCATCTAGTTCGAAAGTATAAGAATACGGTGCTATCGAGAACCCCTCGATAGCCTTTACTTCTAAGTTAAGAAAGTATAAAATTAGTGCAATGACTGTGTTAAGCCAAGTAGTTATTTTGAAATGTTAGATGTATATTGGCAATGCTCCGACTAATTACTTCGCTTTCCGTGGGCACGGCCTCAACTAACTTTGCAAAG
>NZ_BAAACY010000045.1:41540-52334 GCF_039521925.1 Virgibacillus salarius
TCTACGTAATTAGTCTCCGCTATGCGAAGGTGCAACAATTCTTGTCATAAGTAATAGGTTGACTTTTTTTACAATGGGTAAAGTTAAAATCGCTATCCGTGCGTATAAAAGCAGCTGTGTTACTTCATGCTAGCGTTGTAGAGCCTGATAATAGCGAAGGCCGGCCACTTCAACTCCTGTGGGAAATGTTTGACCTGAAGATCCACTTTTTTGAGCGGGTTTTGCTAAAAAAGTTAGCTGAAGGACAAACCCCACGGAAAGGGAAGTGGGTAGCCGGAGTGGTGGTCAAGCAGTAGCTATTCCATAATAGCTACTAGAGGAAGCGTAAATCTGAGCATGTAGTGATAAGGACTGAGCGAATTTTGCTCAGTTTTTTTTTATTTCAGTTACCCCGCATATCACTCCCACACCTCAAGGAATAAAGTGAAAGCAATATGGATAAGTGGGGATCAACTGTCCGATTGGGTTCCAAGGTCTTTAGGTCATCTCCTTGTGGTAGGGAATAAACAAAATACCATGGATTGAATTACTTTATTATAATAACTAATCCATCAAAAGCTTAAGCAAATCTGCGGTAGAAATATTGCTTAAGCTTAAGGGGACATATTGCCATAGTTTTTAGTTACCAGGAGGACGGTTACGTTTATATTTGTTTTGATTCTTCATTTCATTCAATTCCTGTTTACTTTTATTCTTCGTTTTTGTCTTATCTTTAGCCATTTTTTTACCTCCTTTCGAGTTAGTTTGGCTTAGTTAGTTAAAATCATGTGTATCTTTATAGTTGTTTTGCTAGAAGAGGAATTTATCACGTAATTGGCTACGTAAGTTAATTATATGGATGCATAAAGTTAAGCAACACAGCAGTAAAGGAAATTTGCGATTGTGCTTGAAGAATGCTATAATTCAGAAAAATGGCTATATATGATATACTAAGTTAAGCATGTTTTGTGCCTAGTATGTAATGGATGCGAATTATTCCTGGACTGCTGTTAAGCCTTTATCCCGCATATAACTGGCAGTAAGCTCCCACTTTAAGCAATAAAGTGCAACCAATATAGAGAAGTGAGGGGTCAACTGCCAGTAAATGTCCTTTTGGTTCAAGGGCCTTTAAGTCATGCCCTTGTGCTGCTAACCATCAGTGGAAGCTAAAACAACCCCAACTGATTGAAGTTTCATTTAATAGTTCATCTAAAAAAATGTAAGGGTTTTCATTATTTTGGCCTAAGTATGGTAGCTTATTGAACAAGCGCTCAATCATTTGATTGATAAAGATAAAGGCTGTTCCATACTGCCCCAAATATTTAATTGCAAAGGGGAGATCGATCCTTGATGAAACCAGAATTAGATACGGTTGAAAAGTGGATGAATACAAAGCCAACAACAATTGATCCATTAATGGAGGTTCATGAAGCGCTAAAGCTCTTAAGAAATTTGAATGAAACGGAGCTTCCAGTTACTCAAGACGGTCATTTGTTAGGGATTTTACGATTGCAGGATATTATTGTCCTAATGAATGAAAAAGGTGATAAATCTCACCAACAGACAGCAAATGTTATGACGAATTCATTCGTGAGGCTAAACAAAGATACAGTACTACAGGATATTCGTGAATTACCAGGCTATATCGTAAGTGATGAAAGTGGAAAGTTAGAAGGGGTTCTTACAGAGAAAGAATTGCTTTTATATCACAAAGAGTTGACTCAAAAGGTGAAAAAAACAGAGGATTTGATGAAATGGTATGAGCTTATTTTTAATACCGCATACGAGGGGTTAACGGTTGTAGATGAGAATGGGGTTATTCAGTTATTTAATGAGGCGTATAGCCGTTATGTTGGAGTTCCTAAGGATGCAGCAGTTGGTCAACATGCGTCTAACGTAATAGATAATACGAGATTACCTGTTGTATTAAAGACGGGTGTACCAGAGCGTAGTCAGGCACATCGCTTACAAGGTCAGGATTTGGTGGTACATCGTATTCCTATTTGGAAGGATAATAAGATAATCGGAGCAGCAGGAATTCTTGTTTACGAAGGGTTAACGGAAATTCAACAAGTTATCCAACGCATGGAACAATTACATAAACGAGATGAACGTAATTATCAGCTCAAGCAAGTAAGTAATTTTTTAGATAGTGCCATAAACTTTGAAGATATACTAGGGGATAGCCCAGCTATTTCTAATGCTAAAAAGATTGCCAGGAAAGCTGCCAGTTCCAAGGCTACCGTGCTTATAACTGGTGAAAGTGGTGTAGGAAAGGAGCAGTTTGCTAAGGCTATACATTATGCTGGAGATACGAAAGCCGGAGATTTTATAAGTGTTAATTGTGCTGCTATTCCTGAGGGGTTAATGGAATCGGAATTATTCGGTTATACAAAAGGAGCATTTACTGGAGCCGATAGAGAAGGAAAAGCTGGAAAATTTGAATTAGCGCATAATGGTACTATTTTTTTAGATGAGATAGGCGATATGCCTTTACGGATGCAAGCTAAAATATTACGAGTTCTTCAAGAGAAAAAGGTAGAGAGGGTGGGAGGAAATCAACCAATCCCCTTAAATTTTCGGTTAATCACTGCTACAAATAAAAACTTAACCCAAATGGTACATGATGGTAAATTTCGAGAAGATTTATACTATAGACTTTATGTAATCCCTATCGATATTCCGCCATTAAGAGAACGGAAAAACGATATTCCTATCATAATAGCCCATAAATTACAGCAATTGGCTAAAGTTTATCAGGCAAATGTAAAAACAATTGATCAACAGTTATTGAAGTTGATGTACAAGTATGACTGGCCTGGAAATATTCGTGAGCTTATGAATATTTTAGAGCGATTATTTGTTTTAACAGATGGAGAACATATTTCATTTAATGCATTACCAGAATTTCTTCATATCGAATTACAGAAAGAAGGTACGCTTGCACCTGTTCAAAGTCTAAAAAAAAGAAGAGAACTTTTAGCTGAAGCTTCAAAGGAAGAACAGGAGTTAATTAAACAAACGTTAGAACAAGTAAAGGGGAACAAATCACAGGCAGCTAAATTATTAGGTGTGTCTCGAGCCACCTTATATAATAAAATTTCCCGATATGCATTAGACAAAAATTATAATACATAGGATCACAGGGGGAGTAGCTGTGATCTTTTGTTATAGACTAAGAAATTATAAAATTTGCCAGGTGGATAAATATGGACGTGTTGAGCTGCGTGCAGCTTCAGCACCCAGATAGTAGGCGACTTCACGAATCGCTCTAAGATAAGTTATCACCGACTCACAAGCTCACCGTGATTCCTTTATCTCCGTTGACTTGCTCCAGTCGCTACGTTTCTAATCGCGCACTTACGCTTTGGTTATATATATTAGTTAAAACTGTTAACCAAGTAGGGAGGACTTAATTGTTAATATGTATGTGCAATTGTATAGACATGTAACACTTTTTGCCATTGTTTTTACAGGTAGACACACTGAAAAAGTTGGCATGGAAATTGCATTGTAGAGGTGAAGGGGGAAAGGTACATGGAAAAAACAGAATCAACACATCACCATCCTATATTTCCACATGAATCGTCTAGTAGCTTCGAAAATCATTCAGATGAGGAAGAACTTTTTGCGAAAACAATTGATAAATTTGTATTAGAACAAGTGAACCCAGATATGGAGAAGCTGGAAGCGCATGATTATAAAGTAGCTAGAGAGCTATTTAAGTATGCTGGTGATTTAGGGTTATTAGGTGCGGATGTTCCTGAAGCTTATGGTGGATTAGCAATGGGCAAACGAACTGCTGGACTTATTGCAGAAAAAATGGGGTTTGCTGGATCATTTAGTGTATCTTTTAATATTCATTCCGGAGTAGGTACCTTGCCATTTGTTTATTACGGAACGGAAAGTCAAAAGCAAAAATACCTTTCTAGAATCATATCGGGTGAATGGGTAGGCGCCTATGCCTTAACGGAACCAAATGCTGGGTCTGATGCTCTTTCGGCGAATACAACAGCTAAAAAGGTAGCAGACACTACAGATTGGGTATTAAATGGAGAGAAACAATGGATAACTAATGCTCATATTGCAGATGTATATGTTGTATTTGCAAATACTGATCAAGGAATGACGGCATTTATTATCGAAAGATCCACACCAGGAGTAACTATTGGTCCAGAGGAAAAAAAGCTTGGAATTAAGGGTTCTTCCACAGCAACGGTTATTTTAGAAGATGTTCGAATTTCTGAAGATCAAGTATTAGGTGAAATTGGAAAAGGACATCATATCGCATTAAATATTCTAAATCTAGCTAGATTAAAACTCTCCTTCGCAAATATTGGAACCTCAAAGCAGGCTTTGAGAATTGCTATTGGCTATGGCAAAGAGCGTAAACAATTCAAGCAATCAATTATACAATTTGGCATGATTCAAGAAAAAATAGCGAATATGGCTATCGCGATATATGGTGCTGAAAGCTCTGCTTATTACACAGCAGATAGAATAGATCGGTTAGACAAGGAAAACGATGAAAGCGTCTTAAAAAATCTCTCGGCATATGCAATGGACTGTTCAGTGAATAAGGTAGCTGCTTCCGAAGTATTAGACTATGTTGTGGATGAGGCTGTACAAATTCATGGCGGCTATGGGTATATGCAAGAGTATGAGGTAGAACGAATTTATCGTGATGCTAGAATCAATCGAATTTTTGAAGGTACTAATGAAATAAACCGTTTGACGATAGCTAAATCATTTCTCAAAAAGTATAGTCAATTCAAGTCAACGATTGAAGAAGAACTCGTGAATGGTTCAAGCAATAATCTGTTTGTACGTTATGCAAGTAAAATAGTAAACATCATTATGAATGCGCTTTCTAATACGTGCGATTTGCGCAATCTAAACCAAGTATATGCTCGCATTTTAGCGGATTGTGTGAAGGAGCTATACGTTATGAAGGGCTCCCATATAAATTCAGAGGTTATTCAAAAGCATCAGCAATTTAGGAAGAAAATGACTGAAATATTATGTGAAGAAAGCTATTATCGATTGGAGAGCAATGCCATCGTACTCATTTCATCTATTTGTTCTGAGGAGGATAAAGAGCAATTAATTAACGAAATTAATGCATTCCCTGTTATGCATACAAATATAATTACAAAGAAACAAGAAATCGCTAATGAAGTTATTGAGAAAAATGGTTATTTCTTGGGGTAACGTAGTAGATAATTCACGTTGAATCTCTGGTTGTACATTCAAAGGGGAGTGAATCTTCTCTATTTTATAAAGAAATGAGGGATATCATGAATAAAATTGGGTTTATCGGTTTAGGTAATATGGGACTACCAATGTCAAAGGGGTTAATAAGATCAGGATTTCATGTAACGGGGTATGATCTAAGTGAAACAGCGGTCCTTAAATTGAAAGAGCAAGGTGGGGAAATAGCCTCATCTATTTCAGAGGTTGTAGCAAGCAGTGAGCTGATTTTTACAAGCCTACCGTCATCAAAAGCAGTAGAAGAAGTCTACTTAGGTGAAGATGGACTTATTGAGTATAGCGATTCGAGTAAATTATTAGTAGATACTAGCACTGTCGCACCTGAACTTAATCAAAAAATTGCGGAGGCTTGCAAGAAAAAAGAAATTCATTTTCTTGCTGCTCCTGTAAGCGGTGGAGTAATTGGAGCAGAGAATCGAACACTTACTGTGATGGTCGGTGGGCCTACAGAAGTTTATAACCTTGTGCTACCTGTACTCGAGGTACTAGGCGAGAATATTTTCCATGTAGATGAGCAAATAGACAGTGGAACAACTGTTAAATTGATTAATAATCTATTAATTGGTTTTTATACCGCAGGAGTTAGTGAAGCTTTGCATATTGCTAATAAGAAAAACATTGATCTAGACGACTTGTTCTCTATGCTAAATGTTAGCTATGGGCAGAGTAGGATCTATGAACGAAATTACCAAACCTTTATTGCTAGCGACGATTACAAACCAGGATTTTCCTTGAAATTGCTTAGAAAAGATTTGGAGTTTGCGATGGATGTTGCTGATGCGAATCAGTTAGATTTACCAATTAGTAAATCATTACTAGAACTATATAAATCGGTTGAAAAAGAAGGATATGGCGAAAAGGATATGGCTGTACTTTACCAACGGGTAAAAGAACAATCAAGGAAGAAGGAGGCAACAAAATGATTTCTTCGGAAGTGAAAGTGATGAAGAATTATATTGGGAATAAGTGGGTGGAATCGAGTGGACGAGAAATGGTTGATATTCCAAATCCTGCAACAGGAGAAACGATAGCACAAGTAGCATTATCTGAAAAAGAAGATGTTGATCGAGCAGTAGCCGCGGCGAAGGAAGCATATGGGCATTGGTCTACTGTTCCAGTACCAAATCGTGCCCGATATTTATTTCAATATCTTCAACTATTAAAAGAACATAAAGCAGAATTAGCTAAGATTATTACGTTAGAAAATGGAAAGTCATTGCGAGACGCTGAAGGAGAGGTTCAGCGTGGGATAGAGGTTGTAGAGTTAGCGACTTCTACACCTAATTTAATGATGGGAGATGCTCTTCCAAGTATTGCAAAAGGGATAGACGGGTCGATTTGGCGTTATCCTCTTGGAGTTGTTGCTGGTATTACCCCATTCAATTTTCCAATGATGGTACCGCTTTGGATGTATCCTTTAGCAATTGCTTGCGGAAATACTTTTGTATTAAAAACGTCAGAACGTACCCCGATCTTGGCTGAACGACTTGTTGATTTATTTTATCAATCTGGTTTTCCAGAAGGGGTGTTGAATCTTGTTCATGGTGCAAAAGATGTAGTTAATGGTTTATTGGACCACCCGGATATCGAAGCAATTTCCTTTGTTGGTTCAGAGCCAGTGGCGAAACATGTGTATCAAACAGGCACAGCCAACGGCAAGCGTGTTCAAGCACTTGCTGGTGCGAAAAATCATGCCGTTGTTATGCCTGACTGTGACTTAGAGAAAACAGTTCAGGGTGTCATTGGTGCCGCATTCGGCAGTAGTGGGGAACGCTGCATGGCTTGTTCTGTTGTAGCAGTTGTTGATGATATAGCAGATGATTTCCTTGATTTGCTTACTTCAGAAACAAAAAAGTTAAAAGCAGGAGATGGAATGGATGAATCAACTTTTGTTGGCCCAGTTATCCGTGAATCGCATAAGGAAAAAGTAATTAGTTATATCGATTCGGGAGTAGAAGAGGGGGCCGACCTGCTCGTGGATGGTCGCTATATTGAAGAAGAAACACCAGATGGTTATTATGTTGGTGCAACGATTTTTGACCACGTGACGCCGAATATGAAAATATGGCAGGATGAAATTTTTGCACCTGTGTTAAGCGTTGTCCGTGTAAAGGATTTAGAAGCTGGAATAGCATTAACGAACCAATCAAAATTTGCGAATGGGGCGGTTATTTATACATCAAGTGGTAAGTATGCACAAATCTTTCGTGAGAAAATAGATGCTGGAATGGTTGGGGTAAATGTGAATGTGCCAGCACCAATGGCTTTCTTTGCCTTTGCAGGAAACAAGGCGTCTTTCTATGGAGATTTAGGAACCAATGGAAAAGACGGGGTACAATTTTATACAAGAAAAAAAGTAGTAACGGAACGGTGGTTTTAAAAACCTAGGCTGTTAGAAAATTTGTTTTGATTCGGCAGCAAACGTTTAGAACCAGCAAAAGCCGAACGATTCGACTGGGTGGTTCCCCCTCAGTAGTTAGATTTTTTACTCTAATTTTCGGGGTTGTACCAAAACGTTTCGAATGATAGTTCGGCTTTTGCATTAACTATTTTATCAAACTACTAATCTGGTTAATCTATTGTAAAGAATGATTGAACAACCGTTGATGATACATCAGATAATTGTTGATAATGATACTGCGGATTTTTGTCTTTATCAATCACAACGGACCGGACACCTTCGTAAAAATCTTCCGTCTTCAAAAAGTTTTTAGCAAGGATTAAATCTGTCTCCAGGCATTCCTCCAAGGTTTTATTTTGTCCTTTAATAATCTGATTTAAGGTGACTTTAAGGGAAATAGGCGATTTAGTTAACAAGAGTTCTTTGGTACGACTAGCAAATTCACTACCATCTGATTCTAGTGAATTGATAATTTCTTCAACAGTTTCATAAGAGAAATGCTGATCAATTTTAGCTTGCTTAGACGCTAACTCCCCTTCTTGTAAAGAAACTGTTTCACAAGTTTTTAGTAGGTGGTCAAGCCTTGCCATTTTATCTTCCTCTTGATACCAATTCGTTTGCATAATTTGAGTTTCAAGAGAATCTAATTGATCACTGGAAACAGCAGCATCAGCTCCATTGGCATAGAGTATGTCAGTAGCAGTGATAATAGTTGCTGTAAGCGCTAAATACCTTCCGATATAACCTGGAGCTTTATTCAGGAAGTAAGCCGCACCGACATCTGGGAAGAAACTTATATTCATTTCAGGCATTGCCCATTTGCTACGCTCAGTTACAACACGGTGGCTAGCCCCATAGGAAAGTCCTACTCCGCCACCCATAACAATACCGTCTAGAATAGCTAGTATTGGTTTGGAGAAACTAGCAACTAATTGATCGGTTAGGTATTCTTCTGTAAAGAATGTAATCGCTTGTTCATAGCTTTCTTGATTATTCTTGGCTTGATATAATGTTTTAATATCTCCACCAGCACAGAATCCCTTTGGACCTGCTCCCTTCATAATTACAATACAAATAGTGTCATCTTGCTCCCATTCCGTTAATTTTTTACGAATTGGAACGAGCATTTCATAGTTTAGTGAATTAATAGCTTTTGGGCGGTTTAATGTAATCGTTGCAACGCCATTATGATTTGTTGAAAATAATACTTCTTCTTCCACGCTAACAATCTCCTTTGCTCGATTATTTATGATGAAAGGAAGGTTTCCGTTTTTCAACGAAAGCCTGTACACCTTCTTTGGCATCTTCTGTTAGAAACAGCTCTGCAAATTTTTGCTTTTCTCTTTTTAATCCTTCTTCAAATGGTTCATGAATACCTTTTACAATACTTTGTATTGCTCTAGTAACACTTGCCATACTATTTCCTTCAGTAAAGGAATTTGCAATTGTTAAAGCAGTAGACATCAGTTCTTCCGCAGAAACAGTTACTTGGATAAGACCATGTTTAACAGCCTCTTGACTAGCTATATGTTTTCCGGAAAGAATTAAGTCTAGTGCAGTAGCCATATTTGTAATTCTAGCAAGTCGTTGTGTTCCTCCGAATGATGGTATTAATCCTAATTTTACTTCTGGTAGCCCGAGTTTTGCTTCATTAACGGCAATGCGAAAATGACAGCCCATTGCTAATTCTAAACCTCCACCAAGTGCTGGCCCATTAATGGCAGCAATTACCGGCTTTTTTAGTTGCTCGATGTCATTACAAAGTTGTTGACCTAACTCTGACATCTGTATTCCTCTGTCGTAATCTCCCATAGCAGGTACAAATTCTTTGATATCTGCACCGGCAGCAAAAAATTTACCAGAACCAGTTAAAATGACAGCGTGTACATTTTCTGCATCGGCTAATTGCTTAAAAGCTGATCGTAATTCTCCAATAGTTGTAGTAGATAATGCGTTAGCCGGTGGATTATTCAGCTCTACCACGGCTATATTGCTGTTATAAGTTATTTTAATGTACTTGAATTCCATCGTAAATACCCCCTATATTTCATTTCCCTTTCATAATTATGTAGCAAAAAGTATGCCAATTTATAAGTAGCAAAGAAAAGGGGAAACGAATTTGCAAACTGTATACATGTATATACATGTATACAAAAGATGTAGTCTTACACAAGATTTTAACGTACTTCCGAAAGAAGTCTCCATCTTCAAGCTTGTGAAGGGCGTAGCCCAACGGTAAGGGGGAGATGAATTTCGGTTGGGCGACATCCCAAAGGCTTTTTTTCCTTTTTGCTCAACATGGTATAATCAGTCTTATAAAGTATAAGGATTGATATAAAAATGAAATTAGACAGTAATAATCATTCAGTGTTCTTGATGTATTACCATCTTGTGTTTGTTGTGAAGTATCGAAGGAAAGTAATAGATGATACCATTTTCAGACTATGCTAAAGATCAGTTTGTGTCGTTGAGTGGAAAATATAATATCACATTAGTCGAATGGAACCACGATATTGACATATTCATATTTTGTTCAGAGCACAACCCAACAGTGAATGATCGAAATTCATCAATGCCTATAAAAGTGCCAGTCCAAGACTTATCAAGAGGGATTTTCCTCATGTTCGTAAAAAGTTATGGAAAGAAATGTTTTGGTCAAGAAGTTTTTGTTTGTTGACGACTGCGGTTCGCCTATTGAAGTAGTAAAAAAATAGATTGAAAATCAAAGGATAAAGTGAGGTGATTTGATATGGCTAAACAAAATAAAGCGTACAAGTTTAGAGTGTATCCAACAGATGAACAGGCTTTGGTTATACGTAAAACCTTCGGTTGCGTTCGCTTTGTCTATAACAAAATGTTAGCAGAACGAAAAGAAACGTATGAAAGCCTAAAAACTGATAAAGAAGCATGGAAAAAGGTAAAACATCCTACTCCTGCCAATTACAAAAAAGAATACCAATGGCTAAAAGAAGTCGATTCATTAGCGTTGGCAAACGCTCAACTAAACTTAGATAAGGCATATAAAGCCTTCTTCAAAGGGAATGCCAAGTTCCCAAAATTCAAAAGCAAACGTCATAAACAAAGCTACACAACGAATGTCGTCAATAGAAATATTCAGTTGTTGGATGGTCATATCAAATTAC
>NZ_BAAACY010000046.1:0-6488 GCF_039521925.1 Virgibacillus salarius
CAGCTATCATTTTTTGATAACTGGAATCTTTTTTAACTTCATAAGGGCTAATTATGTCCCAGCCCCTTTTTTTAATAGTTTAGGAAATTAAAAAATTAGCCCATGTAGATAAATAGGGATGCGTTGAGCCGCTTCCGGCTTCAGCGCCCAGAAACGATACGACTTCACGAATCGCCCTACAGTCATCATCGGCTCGCAAACTCACCGTAATTCCTTTAACTCCGTTGACTTGCACCAGTCGCTACGTTTCTAATCGGACGCTTGCGCTTTTGTTCTTGGTTTTAATCGTAGTTGCCTTGCATATCTTAAAGAAACTTGTTTTTCTTCTGTTTCTGTCATTGTGATTCTTTTTTCTTGAAATGAAAATCCGCTGGCTTCATAAAGGGAGTGCCGTATATGTTTCCCTCTTGTACAGATAGTGGCTATAGCTTTGTATGACCTATCCTTAGTTTTACAATAGATATATTCACGTATGATCCCGCATTTTATAATATATAATATTCACTCCCCCTCATAATTCAAAAAAATAAGTGATGATAGCATTTAAGAGAAATTCTTAATCGAATAGATACAATTAAAAAAGGGATAATTGACCCTAAAGTGGTCTCATTATCCCTATATCAAATATGTGTTCTCATAAGTAATGCCTTTTAAGACTCCATGTCTATTGTATTTCGTCTTTTACTTTGCTGAATAATGTAGTAGGCCAAAGTGGCAAGCCCATAAATACCCTCCAAATGATTCCTTTTAGTAAATTCATTTCCATCTGTGTCCTTCTTCACTTTCATGACAGCATCTACTAGCGAAGAGGATGCGTAATTGGCTGCCCTTGTTGCATCGCCCACTAACTGAAATATGGGAGTTAATTCTTTAACTTGTTGATTTACTTCATGAAGCGTGTCATTCCCTGATCGTAGGGCTTCAGTAGCTTGAGAAGTAAGCTCTTCCATTTGTTGAGGAAGACCACTAGTTGTTTTCTGTAAATTATTTAATATCCCAGCAAGTTTATTAAGTGGTTTAATTAAAATAACTACAAGTATGAAAAGTGCTATTCCAATAATAACAACACCAATACCTAACCAATCCATTTTTTCTACCCCTTTCATGAAAATACATACAGCTTGCACCGATTTAGTTCAGTGCTACAAATTGGGTGTTTTGATATTTTCTTATGTATTTCTTTAATATACCACGAAACCATAAAAAGTAAACGGTGGATCATAGGATGTAATAGCATATTTTACCGGTATGTCCCATAAAATAGAAAAGCATAAAAAAAGGGGACGAGGGTCATGAAACATATTATGAAGATAGTCATATGGGGATTAGGTGCACTATTATTACTATTTCTTATTCAATTTCCGATTCAGAAAAATGAGTCCTCGTGGGTAGGCTCATCATGGTCGTTACCGCTATCTGGAAAAACGATTGTTATTGATCCAGGACATGGCGGACCAGATGGGGGGGCAGTAGGTAAGGATGATACGCTAGAGAAAGATATTTCCTTAGAAGTGTCTAAAAAACTGCAAAAGTACTTGCAACAATCTGGAGCATTGGTTTATCTAACACGTGAAGAAGATAAAGACCTAGCTGCGGAAGATACCAAAGGACTAGCAAGAAGAAAATCAGAGGATATTCGAAAGAGGCTAGCGTTTATAAAGGATAAAGAAGCAGACTTTTTTATTACGATGCACTTAAATGCATTGCCATCCTCTCGCTGGAGCGGAGCGCAAACATTTTATTTTCCGGGCATGGATGAGAATAAGCATTTAGCCAAAATGATTCAGTCTGAGATTATTCGCAATTTAGAAAACACGAACCGTACACCATTACCTATTAACAGCGTATATTTGTTAAAGCATGCCGAAGTTCCCGGGGCTTTGGTAGAAATAGGTTTTCTATCTAATGAGCGAGAGCTGGAATTGTTGAAGGATAGGAACTATCAACTAAAAATGGCAGCGAGTATCTATGAAGGTATTCTAAGGTATGCCACAGAAGATATGAAAGAAGAAAAGGATAACTAGCTAAGAAAACGATTACTATCCCTTTTATTACACAGCATATTACTTAGAATTTCTATGTTTTATGTTATACTAGCCTTGAATGAAATAACAATAAGGGCAGACAGTTTAAAAGGGATGGTGATTTATTGTGTTAACAAAAGATGAAGTTATACAACTGCTTAACCCTGTTAAAGATCCGTTTTTACATATAACGCTTGAGAAAACAGAAGGCGTAAAGGAAGTGACTATTAAGGAAGATAAGAAGCATATCAGTGTTAAAATTGGTATTGCTAAAACGAATACAGCTGAGCAGATGCAGCTTCAACAGGAAATTGTAGGCATTCTAAAGAAACATGGAGCTGTAACGGTTGGCTTGCGTTTCGAACAGTTACCAGACGATATCATTAAGAAGTATCAGCCAGCAGTTGAAGCAGAGCAAGAGGCTGCTTTAATGGGTGGTCATAAAAATACGAAATTCATTGCTGTTTCAAGTGGTAAAGGTGGCGTTGGTAAGTCTACTGTAACCGTTAACTTAGCAATTTCTTTAATGCGCTTAGGGAAAAAGGTAGGAATTATCGATGCTGATATTTATGGGTTTAGTGTTCCAGATATGATGGGAGTAGAGGAGCGCCCGGCTGTACGTGGTGAGAAGATTATTCCGGTAGAACGATTCGGTGTAAAAGTAATTTCCATGGGCTTCTTTGTTGAGGATAACTCACCAATTATTTGGCGCGGACCAATGCTCGGTAAAATGTTGAACAGTTTCTTTAAAGAGGTAGAATGGGGCGATTTAGATTATTTACTACTTGATTTACCACCGGGGACTGGTGACATTGCTATGGATGTTCATGAATTGCTTCCAACCTGTAAAGAAGTAATTGTTACTACACCTCATCCAACAGCGGCCTTTGTTGCTGCCCGTGCAGGACAAATGGCGTTGAAGACAGATCATGAAATTCTTGGTGTCGTTGAGAATATGGCCTATTTTGAAAGTAAGGCTACTGGTGAAAAAGAATATGTATTCGGTCAAGGTGGAGGTAAAAAGCTTGCTGAAGTGCTTAAAACAAAAGTACTTGGTCAATTGCCATTACAGCAGCCTTATGAGGAAGAAGATGAATTTGCTCCTTCCATTTACCAGCAGGATCATCCGAATGGACAAGCATATCACAAAATAGCTTCAAAAATTGTTGCGATGCTGGAAGAATAGTACGGCATAACCAGAAATCAATAGTAATTCAAGGCATGGTTATAATAATAATGAAAAAGCGGTCGCTTTGGCGTCCGCTTTTTAATATCTGCAATGCTGCTTGTTTAATCTAAATAAAGAAAGTGCTACAATGTGTGGCTATTGTCCCCCGCCAGATCCGCCACCGCTTTCGCTTCCTTGTTCTTCTTGGTTGCCTTCTTCACTTCCGCCTCCGCCTTTTTGTTGCTGGCCTTTGCTTTGTTTTTCAGCAGCCTTCAACAATGTTTCCTGCATTTTTTCTTGGAATAGTGGAGTTTCTAATGTTTGTTGAATGGTTTCTTCTAAGTGAGCGCGGAATTGTTGACTTTTTACTACTTCTAGCATCTGTTCTGTCATCTCTGGGTTTTGTAACAGCTCGAGCATTTGTTTCTGATAGTCTGCATCATTCATTAAGCTTTTAATCAGCTTTATATGTTCATCTTTCATCGATTTTGTATATTCTTTTACAAAATCCGTATCCTGAAAAAGCTTTGTCCACATTTCTTTCCCTTTTTCAGAAACAAGGGCCTCATTAATGGATTTTTTCACTACATCAGATTCCATGACTAGCTCTTGTTTCATGGTATCATCTGTCATAATTTCTCGTAGTGCTTTTTTACCATCTTCAGTCTGTAATATATCAACAACCATTTTTTTGGTTGTGTCATACTGTCCTTCCTTTTCAGAGGCATTTCCGCCGTTACAGCCACTAATCAAGATGACAGATATCATGATAACGGCTAAATAAATGGATCGAATCATTAGGAAATCCTCCTTCCTCTTCTTACTTAATATGAGTGACAGAAATGAAAAATATTCGCTTTAGGAAGGAAAAAAGTGTCCCTTCATGATAAAATACCTTTAAACAGCTTAAAATAGAGACAGTTAATTATTGGTCATTTTACATAGTGGTAGGAGGAAGCAGTTTTGAATAGTCGAAAATTGGTGCATTTCTTTTTTAAAACATTGTTCATAGGTGGGTTAGCTGGATTGTTAACCAGTTTTTTTGTAAAAGCTGAAGATTATGCAGCAAACCTTCAACCGTTTAACGTAATGGAATTATTTGGCTTAGTTATTTTCTTTATAGGTATTGGTTTAGTGTTTAGTGTTATAAGTCAAACTGGTTTTTTCGCATATTTATTTATTAATCGATTTGGGTTAGGAATGTTTCGGTCTTTCTGGTCAACCGTTCAAGTTCTGCTTATAGCATTTGTTATATTTGATTTAGTTTACTTTCCTTATCAAGCTACAGATGGTGAGGTAGCTATTTATTGGTTTATCTTGATGGCTGTTGCCATTTTGGCATACGGTTGGATTGTCGCGAAGATTAAAGCAAAAGAAACGAATCGACAGGCTTTTATTCCAGCTCTATTTTTAATGGTCGTTATTACAACAGTTGAATGGGTACCTGGGCTTCGAACAGAAGGTACAGATTATGCTTGGCTTATGATTATTCCTTTACTTGCATGTAATACATATCAGCTATTAGCACTACATCGAATAAATAATAGTGACTCTGTAAAGGCTTCAACGGAAGCAAACAGATCAAGTCAGAAGAAGCATGTGAACCCAAAGAAAGCATAAATCAAAAGCGCCGGTATATGATGCATACCGGCGTTTTAAAGCGTTACATATAGAAGTGAAAAGATTTTCAGCCAATGGCTTAATCCACTAATTTTGGTTCAGCATGTGCCTGATTAATTAATTCAGTAATTGAAACAAAGGTGAAGCCCTTGTTTTTTAGCCCTGGGAGAATCGTCTTCAACGCACTTGCCGTTTGTTTTGCAGAATCTGATGCATGGAATAGCAAGATATCTCCGTTAGTAGTTTTCTTCATTACGGTATCAACAATAGAATCAGTCCCAGGATTTTTCCAGTCATTAGGATTGACATTCCAATGAATCACTTTATAATCCATGTTTTCAGCTACTTCAATGATCTCTTTATTAAAATGGCCACTCGGTGGGCGTAATAAATTTACATCATCGTAACCTAATTTATCAAAGGCTTCTCTCGCCTTTTTTAAATCTCTCTGTACTTCCTCTATATCTTGATCAAGATAACTTTTGTAACGATAACCTAATATTCCTAGGTCGTGCTTGCCTTCTGTTATCTTTTTTAAAATATCTGGATGTCTTTCAGCCCACTCACCGCTTACAAAAAAGGTAGCTTGTACATTCTTTTCTTCAAGGGTTTTTAATATATCATATACTCTTTCCTCTCCCCAGCTAATATTAAATGTCAAAGCAATATCACTTTCGTTTGCATTGCCTTTCGTTAGTGCAGTTGGTTCTTTATTAGAGAATACAGAAAAACTTCCATTTCTTTCAAACCAAATAAACGTAGCAGTAAATAAGGCAAATAAAATCACAACAAGCCAGCGTTTCCATCTATTAAATCGCCATACATAGAAATGTTCCATTCTACCGCTCCTTATAACTTGTCCTTTATAAAAAGCTATGCTGAGAAGAATGAAATAAGAACAAGTAATGAAAAAAACTTAGTAAAATTGTTCTGTTTTACGGATGTAAATCTGATTTTTTTGGGAATAGTATGCAGTAGAAGGAATTTTCTCGTAAGAAAAGGGAACAACCGACAAAATTCAACCATTTCTGCGAATAAATCTGATATAACTGTTTTTTTAAAAGGTAAAGATAACCTGAATTGAAATATGAGGTGAACGCATTGTTAGGATTGTTAATCAATGAGATAGAACAAAAAGAAGTAGAATACTTATTAAGAAGAGAATTGGAAGAGTTGCTAATGGATCTAGAAGATCATCGAATTGATCATATGGTTAAACGAGCAATGAAGGAAAGATACAATATCCTATTTCAATTATTTCGGAGAGTAGCTAATGAAAATGAGTGCTTGAAATATATGCCGAAACGCAGTGAGAATCAATAAAAAATTAAAAGAATCTCCATAGGTATTTCATAGTATTGGGGGTTCTTTTACTTTCTAACAGAAGAAGGACTCTTTAAATTTATTGAACTTAAATAAACTTTTTTTAAATAAACTATTGAAGTCCAGACGTTTATATGCTATATTATTTTTTGTTGTCAACAAATGACGCAACACATTATAAAATAGTTTTCATCAAAAAATATTTTAAAAAACATGTTGACAATCACTTGGAATCATGATAAATTATATCTTGTCGCAAAAAACGACAAAACATTAAAATTGATCTTTGAAAACTGAACAAAACAACCAGTATGTCAAGAGAAAAACATGCAACTGTTTTTTCTTAAAAATAA
>NZ_BAAACY010000047.1:0-5880 GCF_039521925.1 Virgibacillus salarius
GTTAGTTGAGGCCGTGCCCGCCGAAAGCGAAGTAATTAGTCGGAGCATTGCCAATATACATCAAACATTTCAAAATAACTACCTGGCTTAACGCAGTCATTGCACTGATTTTATACTTTCTTATCTTTGAACAAAAGCGCAAGTAGCCGATTAGAAACGTAGCGACTGGAGCGCGGAACGAGTCAACGAAGACAAAGGAATCACGGTGAGCTTGCGGCCAATGACTTATTATAAAAAAAGAGCGGTACCAACCCGCTCTTTTTTTGCTTCCATTATTTTCTTACGCTTTTGCATTTGCATAAGAGTCAGTTAAAGCTGTAATAATTAAGCCAATAGCTGACGCGAATAGAGCAGCAATGCCCCATCCTCCAAACCCAGCACCCATAATATCGACTTTTTCGACTAAAGTAGCTAATACAAGAAATACGATACCCACAATAACTAATAAAAATCCGGGAATATAACCTGTATAGCTTTTTTTCGATGTTGCTTTTAACAGGACTAAACTGATAGCAACAAGAATTACCGCTAGTATTGCACCAATTGTAAGCACTGACTGTACCATATTTTCACCTCATACAATAAATATATTGCTTAATATAGTCTACAATTGAACACGCATAAAGTCAATTATACATCCCTTTTTTTCGGTGGCGTTTTCATGACAATGGATAAATAAATTAGAATTGTCAAATAAAATGATGAATATAGTTTTATAAATAGTAAAAAGGAGGTTTTGAAATGAAGAAGCGTTTTATTTGGTATATTCTTGCTGCCTTTATTTTATCCATCATTGTCGGAACTATGTTAGGAGAAAATGCTAGCTTTGTTCAACCACTTGGCGACCTATTTTTACGTCTGATTAAGTTTATTATTGTTCCATTAATTTTAGCTACCATTATTGTCGGAGTCACCAGTGCTGGAAGCGTCAGAAAGCTAAGCAGATTGGGAGGAAAAACATTAGGATATTATTTAGCCACAAGCTTTATCGCCATCTCCATTGGACTCATTTTCGGATACCTGTTCACACCTGGTACAAATACAGGAATTGATACACCTGAGCCAAGTTCAAGTTCAGCTCTAGCTGAATCAGAAGGTGTTATTCAAACAATTTTAAACATTGTGCCAACTAATCCAATGGAAGCATTAGCAACAGGAAATATTTTACAAATTATCTTTTTTGCAATATGTATAGGGATTGGCATTATTTTAGTAGGAGAATCTGCGCTACCGGTTCAACGATTTTTTAATGGACTTGCCGACATCATGTATAAAATTACGAATAGCATTATGTTGCTAGTTCCATTTGGTATATTCGGATTACTTACACCTATCATTGGTGAATATGGTTTATCCGTCCTCCTACCATTACTAAAATTAATCTTAGCAGTGCTGGCAGCATGTATTATCCATGCAGGAATCGTTTACGCACTCGCTGTAAAATCAATGGCAAAAATGAATCCATTCCATTTCTTTAAAGGAATCTTCCCAGCTGCAGCTGTTGCATTCAGTACTTCAAGTAGCTCTGGAACACTACCAGTGACAATGAAAAACACACAAGAAAATTTAAATGTTTCTAAGGAAACAAGTAGTTTTACATTGCCATTAGGCGCCACAATAAATATGGATGGTACTGCTATCTATCTTGGAATAGCAACTGTTTTTATTTCCCAATACTATCAAATTGAGCTTTCCTTTCCACAATTACTAACCTTAGCACTAGTAGCAACATTAGCCTCTATTGGTACTGCTGGTGTACCCGGTGCAGGATTAATCATGCTTACAATGGCATTAACAGTTGTTAGTCTGCCCCTCGAAGGGATCGCACTGATTGCAAGTATAGACAGAATTCTTGATATGATGCGTACTTCCGTTAATGTCATCGGAGACGCATCAGCAAGTGTTGTCGTTGATGCATCCGAGTCGCAGCGAGAAATAAAACATAGCTATACTAAATAACGAAGTAAACACCAAACGTAATTAAGAAACGAGACATGTAAGCGATTCATCTCCTTGTTCACAGATCGATAATATAAAGCGAAACTTCAATCAGTGGGGGGGTTTGTTTCCCCCCCACTGATTGTGGGGAGCTTACTACCAGTAATATATGGGGTAAACGAAAATAGTATTTCATTTGAAGAAGATTTTATTCTCCTCCGAATGTTAGTTACAAAGTAAACGAGGTTCATTCACTTGTAATTTTTAACTAACCTACCCTTATTCTAAGATCATGCTTGTTACACAGGAAATTGTTAAAAGACATTTAAAGAAAAATGAAACTTTGATCCCACACCTTCTTCACTTTCCACCCATATTTCTCCTTTATGACAGTTGATAATCTCTTTACTAATGGATAAACCCAACCCATGTCCACGCATTTGTTTATCACTATTGTTTGTATAAAATCGTTCAAACACATAAGCAATTTCTGAAGCTGGAATCCCTGATCCTTCATCTTCTACCGTAATAATTGCTTGTTTATCAATAACCGTTAATCGTATTCGAATTTCTCCTTTCTTTGTATGTTTGATTGCGTTAGCAACTAAATTCGTCATTACTTGTTCTATTCTTTTCACATCAACTTCAACCAATAATTCCTGTTCTGGCATTGTATTAAAATTCCACTGGTAACGCAGACCAGCCTGCGTTACATCTAATTCAAATAGATGACAAAGATGCTTAAATAGTTGACGTAATGATACTATTTCCATCGAAAAATCTAGATTTCCAGCCTCCAATTGAGCAAGGTCAAATAAATCTTGAACAAGCCGATTTAAAGAGAATAGTCGTTTCTTAATTACTTGTAGATAAGAAAGCTTCTTTTCATCTTCATCAACGGTACCATCTAAAATTGCATTCACATAACTCTGAATGGTCGCAATCGGCGATCGCAAATCATGCGATATATTAGATAATAGCTTTCTTCTCATTTCTTTTGATTTAGCTAAGGAATCATTCGCTTGTATAAGGTTTTGATTGGCTTTATGTAATAAATTTGTCCGTTCTTCTACCTTCGCCTCTAATGATCCATATAAATATGCATTTTCAATAGATATGGCAGCCTGTGAAGCTAATAATGTGAGCAACACAATGGAATCCTGTGTAAAAACGTAGGACGCCTTATTATTTTCTATATACAGTACTCCAGTTAATTTTTGTTGATAAACGATAGGTATTGCTAGAATTGATCTAACCTGATTTTCTTTTATATAGTTATCGTTTAGAAATCCGCCCTTTTTAAAGGCTTCTCCTAGCACAACTGGTTCCATTGAACTTGCAACATAATGAACCAGTGAAACAGAAAAATTTTTCTGACCGTCAATGGATTTTGTCTTTTCGTAGATACTAACCTTTTCTTCTTCATAAGCTGCTGCCAGCTTCAATTCTCCAGGATAATTTAGAATAAGAAACGCCTTTTCTGCTCCTGCATTTTTCACAACGAGATTCATCAATTGCTGTAATAGACGGTTCCATTTAATTTCACGCGAGATAACGCTCGCTGCTTCGAAAATAGCATTCACATTTAAGCTTTCCTTCTCCATTTGCATAATCGGCATCTCTTTTTGCCGTTCAGCAAATAATTCTGGATGGCCCTGCGATATTTGTAATGCTACGTTGACTGCTCCCCAATCCATGAAGTACTGATATGCCTCAACCATATAAGCCATTGCTGACTTCGGTAAATCTCTATTCAAATAGTAATGACCTGCACATAGATTTGCTAATGCAGCATCCTGAATATAACCATTTTGTTTCGCAAAATTACTTGCTTGATTATACAAATAAATTGACTTATCATTCGCATCTTTTATAGATGTTAATTCTGCTTTTACAAGTAAAAACTTATGCAAATAGTTTGCTTCTCCATGCGTTGACCACATTTTTAATTTGGCTAACCGCTTCTTTACAATAGCTTTCCCTTCTTGCTTAGATAACTGACCATCTCTTATTAATCTTACCGTCCAAAGCGCGTCATAAAAATAGTAATCCGGCACAATTACAAGAATAAGGTTGTCATCAACTAGGCGATCTAATTTCTTCATAATAGCAATTGCTTCTTGCTTATTTTGAAACAAATATGTCATCTGCAATCGAATTGTATAATGAATAATCGTTGCAGAAAGATCATTCGTAAATTCGGCAAATTCCCAGTTTACCTCTGAGTATTTAGATGATAACACATTAATCCAGTCCACCACTTCATCTAAGAAATCATTGGACAATATATACTCATTTCGTCTTGCAAATTCCAATTGTCTTTGAATTCCTGCTTTTACATCCAGTAAGTGTTCTCCTTTTATAAATAAAATCAACCCAATAAATGAGCTATTAGCACCAGCGAGATGAAGGTTACCTGATTCGATGCATAATTGCTGTGAACGTTCTAAATAATAGATGTTGCCATTAATATGATTTTTCCAATGATTAACAAAACCGCCAAACACAAAATATACGCGAGCCTTTAAACTGTTATCCGAATACTTTTCGGTATGCTTTATTGCTAAATTTGCAAAGTAGTAGCTTGCATCATAATCGTTAAAACCAGCACTCATCATTAAGGCATAATTATTATAAACCAATGCAGTGACATCCATATCTCCATGTTTTAAAGTCAAGCGAAGCGCTCGCAACATCAGTATTGTTGCTAAGTTTTGATTCACATGATAGGTAGGTGCATTTGTATTAATTAATGTTCGCATCATAGAATGTACGGTTTTATTTGCTACCTCTGGAAGGTTTAATAGATGACGTTCTTTCCGTTTTAAAGCCAGCTTTGTCAGCAAATATTCCTTCGTAATATCATACTTACTTGGATTTCGTTTGAAGTTCCAATTAATTAGCTGTAATCCTTCCAATCCTGCTTCTGTAGCCTTTTCTACTTGATGAATATGTGTATACAGCGTGATTTTTAGATCATAGATGCGTAATTTATCCTGTATCGAAGTAGCATAATGAAGAGTTTCATTTAATGTGTTTTCAGCTAGATCAAACTGCTGATTTAAATACTGAGCTTCACCAAGCCCAATCATAATTTTATATGTAATTGCATAATATTGCTCTTTCCATTTCACATCCGAAAGTAACTCATAGCCAATATGAAAATAATGAAGAGCAGCATCTGTTGCCGCACGATACTTAGCCTTTTCCCCAGCTTTCCAATTCCATTCTACTAACTCTAGCTGTTTCTGCCTTGATAATAGGTTTCGACTAAGGTTTAGATGATTAACAATATCAAAAATATATGCTTCTCGCTCTTTTTTAGTATAATTATTCAATAACTGCAGCCCTATCATGAGATGATATGCTTCTCTTTCCGTTTTTGAAAGGCTGGTGTAGAAAGCTTGTTGCACTTTGTCGTGTAGGAATCGATACGTAGGCGGATGCTTATCTAATAGGGAGATATCTTCGTTTGGATATATCCACTTATAACTTGCATCTAACGGGAGGACTAATCCTTCTTCAAGGCCATGCCATAGATTGTCTGCAACTTTATGATAACTCTTCTCAGAAATAGTAACTAATGACTTTAAATCAAATTGGTTACCGAAACATGAGGCTAACTGTAAAATTTTTATGGTATGAATAGGTAATTTTCCCATCCGTTTTAAAATAAAATCGATAATTGAATCTGACATCGAAATTTGTTTCAACGCAACGGTATCAATTCTCCATTCTGCCGTATCTTGATGGTACCCAATAACACCCTCATCATGAAACGATTGAAATAGTTGGACAATGAAAAATGGGTTCCCTTGTGTTATATGGTAAACTAGCTTCTCAACATATGAAGTGTCCATTTTAGTTAAAGAAAGGGGCTGGGACATAACTAGCCCTTATGAAGTTAAAAAAGATTCCAGTTATCAAAAAATGATAGCTGGA
>NZ_BAAACY010000048.1:0-14575 GCF_039521925.1 Virgibacillus salarius
GGTGGTCAAGCAAGCAGTAGCTATTATTCCATAATAGCTACTAGAGGAAGCGTAAATCTGAGCATGTAGTAATAAGGGCTGAGCGAATTTTGCTCCGTTTTTCTAATTGTCAAAGGAAATTATAAAATTAGCCCATGTGGATAAAGATGGGCATGTTGAGCCACGTCCAGCTCCAGCACCCAGAAACGAGGCGACTTCACGAATCGCCCTACGCTAAGTCATCATCGGCTTGCAAGCTCACCGTGATTCCTTTATCTCTGTTGGCTCGCTCCAGTAATCGGGCGCTAGCGCTTTTGTTCGTAAGTGGTTGTCAGCCCTCTTAAAAACTCTAACCCGTGCATCCAAGATGGAAGCAAATCATTCTCTTGACACAAATGCTAAACCGTTGTATCTTATTTAAAGTCATACTAATTTTATCGGAATAATAAAATATGGTAACGATAAAAATTTTTTGCGCATATGATAAGTTCAACTTCATATGCAAATAATAACGGAAATGACAAACAAGGAGGGTTTATATAATGAGTTTACTTTATACCATTGTAAACATCGCAGTACTAGTTATTTTAATTGGATTACTTATATGGATGCAGAAAAAGCATTTTTCATTTACGAAGCGTGTCTTTACTGGGCTAGGTGCTGGTATTGTCTTAGGTGCTATATTACAGCTGGTTTATGGTACAGGTTCAGAAGTATTAACGGAAACTACGGAGTGGTATAGCATCGTAGGTAGTGGTTATATCCGTTTTCTTATGATGATTGTAGTACCGCTTGTTATGGTGTCGATTATTCAATCCATTATAAATTTAGAAAAAACTGCTGAATTAGGAAAAATGTCAGCTTGGATTATTGGCATTTTAATAACAACAACGATGATTGCTGCCTTGATCGGAATTGGTTCGGCAACACTATTTGACTTAAGTGCTGACCAAATAGAAGCTGGGCATGCAGAAAATGAACGAGGAACAATGCTTGAGACCACATTGGGTGAAGTTGAAAATCAATCAGCTCCACAAAAAATTCTGAATTTCATCCCGTCTAATATTTTCTTAGATATGACTGGAGAGCGATCTACTTCTGTTATTGCAGTAGTTATATTCTCGGTAATTGTCGGTATTGCTGTTCTCGGAGTTCGTAGGAAGAACCCAGAACAGGCAGAAATGTTTACAAAGATCGTTAATTCTCTTTATGCAGTCGTTATGAGAATCGTTACATTAATTTTACGTTTAACACCTTATGGTATTTTAGCATTGATGGCAAATACGGTGGCAAGCACAGACTTCGCAGGCATTGTAGAACTAGGTAAATTTGTTCTCGCATCATATGTTGCGTTAATCGTTATGTTTGTTATTCATCTATTATTAGTAAGTTTATTCGGATTGAACCCGTTCATATATTTACGTAAGGTCATTCCTGTATTAGGCTTTGCGTTTACATCACGTTCAAGTGCTGGAACGATCCCACTAAACATTCAAGCACAACGAAATTCGCTAGGTATTGATCAAGGTATTGCCAACATGTCAGCGTCATTTGGTGCAACAATGGGACAAAACGGATGTGCAGGTATATATCCAGCTATGCTGGCTGTTATGATTGCGCCAACAGTAGGAATCGATCCATTATCACCTGGATTTATATTGCAATTAGTACTTATTATTGGTATTAGTTCATTTGGAATTGCTGGTGTTGGTGGGGGAGCAACCTTTGCAGCATTAATTGTACTTTCCTCCATGAATATGCCAGTTGCACTAGCTGGGCTATTAATTTCCATTGAAGCCTTTATTGATATGGGACGTACTGCTCTTAATGTTAATGGTTCTATGGTTAGTGGGACATTGACATCGAGAATATTAAAAAAGATGGATGTTAAAACATTTAATGATAAAACGGCAATAGAGGAAAGTTCATCCCTTTAAGATTATTGTCAATATGAAGCGGTAGCTTGTAGAGAACTTAGAGTTTCTCTACAAGCTTTTTTGTAGTCTGTGGAATTTAGTGGAATTTATAAAACCTGCCCATGTGGATAAATATGGGTATGTAGAGCAACGTCTAGCTCCAGCGTCCAGCAATTAGGCGACTTCACGAATCGCCCTAAAAAAAGTTATCATTGGCTCGTACAGACTCACCGTGATTTCTTTATCACAGCTGACTCGCTCCAGTCGCTACGTTTCTAATCGGGCGCTTGCGCTTTTGTTCTAAGTTAAGAAAGTATAAAATCAGTGCAATGACTGCGTTAAGCCAAGTAGTTATTTTGAAATGTTAGATGTATATTGGCAATGCTCCGACTAATTACTTCGTGAGTCTACGTAATTAGTCTCCGCTATGAGAAGGTGCAACAATTCTTGTCATAAGTAATAGGTTGACTTTTTTTACAATGGGTAAAGTGAAAATCGTTATCCGTGAGTATAAAAGCAGCTGTGTTACTTCATGCTAGCGTTGTAGAGCCTGATAATAGCGAAGGGCGGCTACTTCAACTCCTGTGGGAAATGTTTGACCTGAAGATCCACTTTTTTGAGCGGGTTTTGCTAAAAAAGTTAGCGGAAGGACAAATCCCACGGAAAGGGAAGTGGGCAGCCGGAGTGGTGGTCAAGCAAGCAGTAGCTATTATTCCATAATAGCTACTAGAGAAAGCGTAAATCTGAGCATTTAGTGATAAGGACTGAGCGAATTTTGCTCAGTTTTTTTATTTAATTGTTTAGAAAAGCCCCGTCTATGCTGGGGTTCCAGAGAGCTTATAACGTAATAAAAAAAGATCTAAGAATATATTTGGAATCAGCTCAAGGAAGTTTATATGAGTGATCAATCTACATTATTTGAAGCGTTTGGTTCATTTACAGGACAAAAAATAAAAGATTCTTTTAGATGCAGTAGTGAAGTGGTGGTATTGATCCTGTACAAGCCAGGCAAGCTACTTGCTTACAAAAAGCTCGTGCGGAAATGAGACACCGCTTCTCTATCTAATCCTTACTGCTTTCATTAGTTATTTTAGCTAATCGGATAACTCGCCGGTTTCGCTAAAAATATAATCGGATTTCATGAATCTATTCGTTTTTTTCTATACGAATCTTATATTTATGTTACTATTTTATTAGGTATTAGGATGCGTATGTTAGTGTTATTAGAAAGAAAAAGGGGGGAACCTGCGTGATATTTTTTAAGCAATTATTCGTAAAAGTAATTAAGTTAAATAATTGGTTTCTGCTATTTGCAACATTAACATTGGTTTTTGCTAGCAGTTACTTTATATATTTTTTAGAACCAGATACATTTGCAAGTCCTTTTGAAGGGCTTTGGTGGACCATGACAACTGTAACAACAGTAGGTTATGGCGATGTTTCTCCAGTTACCGTTCCCGGGAAGCTATTTGCAATGTTTTTATACATTGTTGGGATAGGGCTTATGACAATATTTATCGGTAAAGCAATTGATTTTTTAAGTATCCGCAAACGGTTAAAGGAGGAAGGGAAATTGAATATCTCAACAGAGGGACATATTATTTTAATTAACTGGACAAAAAAAGCAAAAATTACGTTAGATGAGCTTTTACATACGTTTAAGGATATACCAATTGTTGTTATTGACGAAAAATTAGAGAAAACCCCAATATTGCATGAACAAGTAGAATTTGTTCACGGAAATCCAGCGAATCAAGATGTATTATTACAAGCAAATTTGCTGAAGTGCAAATCCGTGATGGTTTTTGCTCCTGAGAATACGATAGCAACATCTCAGGCAGATGGGCAAACCTTACTAATTGCGACCATCCTTGAAGGAATAGGGAAGGAATATAAACAAAATATCTATACCATTTGTGAAGTATTGGAATCGACGCATATTCAAGCATTTAAACATGCCTCTGTAGAGGAATTTATTACTGCAAACGATACAGCTGGGCACCTTGCGGCACGTTCCATACTTTTCAATGGCTCGAGTGAAATCATTCGACAACTGACGAGTCATAAAGGCTACGATCTTTATTCGATTGGTAAAAAAGAAACATGGAACACGTATGAAGAAGCGCGTACTGATTTAGCACAGCAAGGAGCAATGCTAATAGCAAATGGCAACGATTTATCCATAATAAATCAATTGAAAAAACCTATACCAACGGATGCAAAACTATTTATAATTTGTGATCAGCTTACGTATGAAAAAATTGTTACGCAATAAAAATAAACATTTGTTTAACTAGATGGAGACGAGGATAAAACTGTGTTTATCAACAACTGGAATGATGGTTCGTGTAACTAAGCTGCTCCAGAAATCGACTTCACTTTTGACATGCGGCTGTTAAGCTTCCTTGGGGGCAGCGAGATCTTTCCTCTCACAGTAATTACGTATATTTCTGGAGAGTGCGTAGTTTATCCCACAAATAACTGGCAGTAATACCCCCAAGGATTGAAGTTTCACTTTATTTTTGTAATAGCTTTAATACGTTGGATACGGATTGTTTCTCCTTTTCCCTGTGATAGCTATTAAAAGGGCAGCCTTTGTATTTCACACGATCCACTACATTCTTGATCGTAAAGGCTTGAGGATTGAGCTTGTCTGTCAATTCATCCCAAAATAATGGAGTTGCAACAGTGGCATCTACGGTTTTTCTTGGTGAATAAGGGGCAATAATTGTCTTGTTCTTCCCATGTTGCACATAGTCAATATATAATCTGTCATTTCGCTTGTCTTTCATACGTTCAGTTGTAAATAACTGAGGATAAGCATTTTCAACAGTCCATGCAATTGCTTGCGTAAATAATGCGGTCTGCTCATAGGTCATGCTTCTTTCCGGAATAGGGATATAGATTTGCAATCCTTTATTGCCTGAAGTCTTCACAAAGGATGTCAATTTTAAGTCATCTAGTATGGGTTTGATTATTTGTGCCGCCTTTATGGCTAAATGAAATCGTTCTCTATCGGGAGGATCTAAATCAAAGACGATTTCTTGGGGATAGCTACTAGCCAACGTTTGAAACGGAACGTGAAATTCAACAGTGCCATGGTTAGCAAGCCATATGAGTGTATGGAGCGAATCACAAAGAATAGAGCTTTCACCATCCGCTTGTACACGTGGAATAAAATCTGGTGCATACGCTGGTAAATGCTTTTGAAAGAAGTGCTCAGCTTCTACGCCATCTGGTGCACGAATGATAGTTAAAGCACGCTCCTTTAAAAATGGCAGCATATAAGGAGCGATTTCTCTTATATAAATAAGCAGATCTCCCTTCGTTAGATGCCTTTTTGGCCAGAGTAATTTTGTCGTATTTGTCAATTCTATATTTTCAGGAAGCATAGCCATATCAAGATGTAATCTATCAACTGTTAAGTCTTTCGCGTGTACATCAGGTTGTAGTTTGGTAAACTCTGGCTCTCGAAGTTCCCCATCGTATAAATCTAAACTATGGATGGCCGCGCAAATGGCAGGTGGTAACGTGAATACAGAACCTGTTTGTTTACTACCCTTATGGATAAATAGATCTTTTAATGTATGAAGTGCTTCCTCATCTAATCCATGTTTACACTTTCCGATGTCAACGATGGTATCTTCTTGGAAGACGGCGACGGAAAAATAATTATTTCTCATATCGAAGGCAGTTAAGAAACCATGTAATGTTCTCCAATTTTTTATTTTAAACCAATCCTGATGGTTTTTACCGGCCTTATAAGTACTACGTTTTCGTTTAGCAATAATTCCTTCTCCTTTATTTGTAAAAACGCGTTCTAATAACAGCTCAGCATTTGGATATGCGTTTACAAATTGTATGATATTGTTGTGCTTCAGTTGAGAAATGAGAGCTTCTAAAGCTTGCTTACGCTTCGTAAACATTTCTTGGTATAGTTGTCTGCCCTTTTGCATAATAAGATCAAATGCTAGAAAGCTGGCTGGACGATGGATAGCGGCTTCTTGGACCTTGTCTTTATTTTTTAGCCGCCCCCTTTTCTGAATCCAAGCAAAATTAGCCTGATACATGTTATTTAATACAACTAGTTCTCCATCAAGCTGTATAGGTAGAAAGGAAAGAAGTCTCTCTTGATTCCGTTTGCAATATTCGATGATTTCCGGGAACTGTAAAGTTAGATCTTTATTATTCTTACTCATTAGACGGATATTATCGTGCTCCCATTTTAAAACACAACGAAATCCATCGTATTTCACCTCAAACATCCAATTGTCACCTTTAGGTATATCTGTACTTGCTATCGGTTTCATAACATGCATATTTCATGCTCCCTTTTAAAAAGATACGGTTGTATTTATCTTATTTTTACACAAATGCTGTTGTTTAATCAGGAAGGATAAATAAAGTTATTTCAGCCAAACTATGACAAAGGGAGGTATGTGTGAATGCATACAATGTGGAAAGGTACGATAAGCTTTGGCTTAGTAAATATTCCTGTAAAAATGCATGCTGCAACAGAAAATAAAGATGTTAAACTTCGACAGCTGCACAAGGAATGCCAGTCACCAATCAAATATGAAAAAAGTTGTCCGGTCTGTGATCGACCAATAGAGAATGATGAAATTGTAAAAGCATATGAGTATGCCAAAAATAAATTTGTTGTACTGGATGAAGAGGATTTAAAAGCATTACAGAAGGAACAGGAAGATAAAGCAGTGGAAATTGTCGACTTTGTACAATTAGAGGAAATTGATCCTATTTATTTCGAAAAAAGCTATTATTTATCTCCGAACGAAGGGGGAGCAAAAGCATATGGTCTGTTACGAAATGCTTTAAAAGATACAGGTAAAATAGGGATAGCCAAAATGATCATCCGGTCAAAAGGACAGTTAGCTGTTATTCGTGTTTACGAGAATACATTGGTAGTAGAAACCATTCATTACCCTGATGAGGTTCGTGATGTGAAAGACGTACCAAATGTACCTGATGAAGTGGAAACCGAAAAAAAAGAGCTTGATACGGCAAAAATGCTTATTGATCAATTAACAACTGAATTCGATGCTACGAAATATAAAGATGAGTATCGTACAGCATTACTCGATCTAATTGAACAGAAAAAGAACAATGATGAATCTACTGCTACAGCAACAGAAAAGCCTGCTCCAGAGGCAGCTACAAACTTAATGGATGCACTGCAGGCCTCATTGGATCGAGCGAAACAAGAAAAGCCAAAGCCAAAGCAACCGAAGAAAAAGACGAAAACAACGGCAAAAAAGAAGAAGACAGGCTCATAAAGAGGCTGAGACAAAAGAATGAAGAATCCAATTAAAAACGAACGATGATTGGTTGAAATTAATTATCGTTCGTTTATTGATCAGAATCATTCATTTAGCACCTGAAATAAGTGAGACTCTGGCGGGAACAGTACGAGTCCGAAGATTCACGTGGTAACGTGTTTTTCTTTACCAAGTTAGCTGTGGCCGTGCTCGTGGAAAGAGCGTATATTTTCACGGTGCGGCGATGATACTCCTATTGATAACATGATTATTCGTATTTTCAGTAAAGAAGTTGTGTTTTGTCCCAGCCTCTTTTCATGCTGTCAAAAATGTCTCGACAGGCTACTTACGAAGTGTACAAAACGTCATGTGTGGAAAGAAGTGAAAGAACGGGTTTGCTTGGACTGGCCTTCTCATAAAGGAAAGTGGATTTACCCGAATAAGAAAAGAGAAAAGTAAAACGTAGCCTCGCAGCTTTAAAAGAACTGCATGGGCTGCGTTATTGTTGTTTTCACGAAAAGCAATTGATATTCGTCCACCCACACACAGGGTTTCTATAAAAGCTGATTTTTCAGTGGAATGCTTCAAAATAGAACTTTGGCCAATTTTACCCCGCATATAATTGGCAGTAAGCCCCACTTCAAGCAATAAAGTGAACCTAATATTGGTGAGTGGGGATCGACTGCAAAGTCTTTAGGTCATATTCTTATGGTACTAACCTTCCGTGGGAGGTAAACATTAACCTCCACGGATTGAATTTTTACTTTATCCATTACATCATGACAGCTTTTTTTCAAATCTTTTACAATAACCTAACAAGTCTATGAAATCGGTTAGTAACCTATTTATTTCTATAAAAAATAGGGTAAAGTGGATATTGCACACTTATTTAACATTGACCAAGGGATAAGTTTCAGAATTTTTTAAAAGAGGAGATGCGTAATGGAAAGAAATGCCTTTTTTGATAATGCAAAAGTGCTATTAATTTTTTTCGTTGTATTCGGTCATATGATCCAGCCTTTTACAGACGGATCTCCGAAAATTAATACGCTATATATGTGGATTTATACTTTCCATATGCCAGCATTTATCTTTCTTTCAGGTTTTTTTGCTAAAGGTTCTGGGAATATAAAATATATCTTAAATTTAATGAAAAAATTACTCGTACCATATGTTGTTTTTCAAATCCTCTATTCAGGATATTATTACCTGATTGGTAAATCTGGATGGGAAACGGATTTGTTTAGTCCTCATTGGGCATTATGGTTTTTATTCAGTTTATTCTGTTGGCATATGTTATTATATTGGTTTAAAAAGCTACCTCCAGTATTGGCAGTAGTTATTTCAATTCAATTAGGTCTAATTGTAGGTTACTTTGGTGAAATTGGTCATACGTTTAGTTTATCGCGTACATTTGTATTCTTTCCGTTTTTCCTAATTGGCTACTTCATTACGGAAAAACAGTTAATGTTGATCAAGAACAAAGGAATAAAGGTAGCATCAATAATAGTAATGGCTGGAATTGCAACTGCTATTTATTATATGCCTGATTTTAATTCAGGTTGGTTGCTTGCTTCTAAATCATATGGAGATTTAGGAATGGGAGAATTTGGAGGACTAGCAAGATTACTTGTCTATTTAACGGCTGCTCTCATGATTGTCAGCGTATTATCGTGGGTGCCTAAAAAGCAATTTAATTGGACTGTTTTAGGAGCTAGAACATTGTATGTCTATCTGCTTCACGGTTTTTTCATTCAATATTTTCGACAAGCAGAATTATTTGAGGTAAATCGAATAATAGATTTGGTTGGTCTTGCTGCTATTTCGTTAGCGTTAGTTCTTCTGTTATCAAGTAGGCCAGTTCTCGGTATTTGGCAGCCAGTTATTGAAGGAAGAGTATCAATTATCAAAAAGACGTATCAAAAAATAAGTAAGCAGCATCCAAAGACAGAATCCTAATCTGATAACAATAAAAGAAAGGGGAAGAATAATCATGAAAGTTTGTGTGTTTGGTGCAAGTGGTTATGTTGGAAGTTCTGTTTACAAACGATTCAAGGCTATCCCCGAAATTACTGTTAGTGGAACATATTTGGATGAACCTGCAATAGTTGCTGATTTAGTAAAATTGGATATAAATGAGCCAGAATCCTTCTCCAACTACTATAAAGCAATGCAACCGGATGTAGTTGTTTGGTCGGTGATGCGCGGACCACAAGAACATCAATTGACGGAGCATGGGCTTCTGCACTTGCTAACCCACCTTACCCCTGAAACAAAGCTCGTTTATATTTCATCTGATTTCGTCTACAGTGCTGGGAATGGTCCGTATGATGAGGAGGATCCCGCAACCCCTTTACCAGATGATCATGAGCTGAGTAATTATGCGAATGCTAAAGTCAAAGCTGAACGCTTTATAACGAATGAATTGACCAATTATGTCATCTTAAGAGTAGGTCTGTCTATGGGGAAAATCAGGTTGGCAGGCTTGATCAACGAACAGATAAACTTTCCTATCATTTACGGTCAGGTAAGCCAATTGCATTCCGTGATGATTTAATTCGTACATTTGTCCATGTGGAGGATTTAGCGGCTGTCATTGTAAAAATGGTAGTTAATGACGTATCTGGTGTATTTAATGCCGGTTCTCCTAAGACTAGAAGCTTTTATGAATTTATGCGATTAATGGCTGAAAAAATGGGTTTCAATCCGGAACTTGTAAGGAAAGCATCTGTCGAGGAAATGGTAGATGGAGAAATGCCGAAGAATACGGCATTACGAACAGAGAAAATAAATAAATTAATGAACCAAATGTTTAGAGAGAACGTATAATAAAATAACCCCCTTTTTTTTAAATATAAAAAACAGACGGCTAAGGATAGGCCGTCTGTTTTTGGTTACATTAATAGCATAGCAGCTTAAAAGATAATATGAGCAATGATTGCAATAATGGGTAGGGTAATTATTGTACGTAACAAAAAGATGATTGCCAAATCTTTAAAAGATACCGGTACCTTAGACCCTAATAATAATCCCCCAACCTCAGACATATAAATTAATTGCGTTACAGAAAGTGCAGCTATAGTAAAGCGGGTTATATCTGCCTCAATGGAAGAAGCAAAGATAGCTGGTAAGAACATATCTGCAAAACCAATTAGGATTGTTTCTGAAGCTGCTTCAGCAGCAGGAATTTGTAAGAGTTCTAATAACGGTATAAATGGCATACCAAGCCATTGGAAAACAGGTGTATTTTCGGCAATTATTAAGGCGATCAGTCCAAATGCCATCACGACAGGAGCGACACCCATCCACATGTCTAGGATGTTTTGGCCACCTTCTTTTATGAATTTATACACACTTGTTTCCTTCTTTGCACGGTTCAATGCTTTTCGGTATCCAAAGGTAAACACGTTGTCACCTTTCGGAATTTCTTCAGATAATCCTTCCGCCTCTTCGTTTACATACGTATTGGATTTGCGCGAGAGCGGAGGAATCCGAGGCATGATTAATGCAGCAATAAATCCGGCTACTAAGACTGTTCCATAAAAAGGTAAGAACATATCTTGGAGTTCAACTTCCGATATCACTACTAATGAAAAGGTGATCGATACGACAGAAAATGTTGTACCGATTACAGCAGCTTCTCGTTTTGTATAGTAACCTTCTTCGTATTGTTTACTAGTAAGTAATACGCCAATTGTCCCGTCACCAACCCAAGATGCTAAAGAATCAATGGAGGAACGTCCTGGTAAACGAAATAATGGTCTCATGATTTTCGTCATTAATGTACCGAATAATTCAAGTAAACCAAAATTCATAAGTAATGGTAAAAACAATCCGGCAAATAAAAATACGGCGAATAATACATGCAACAGATCATCAAGTAATAATTGTCCAGTTGCTTCACCATGAACAAATTCTGGACCAATACGGAAGTAAACCATTACTGCAAATATGGCAGCTATAACACGGGTAATTGTCCAAAATGTGCTCACATGAAAAAGCTGTTGAAAAAAAGGAGTCCCTTTTAATTTTTCCCTTCCTATAAGCTTAGCGAATACACTCATTATTGCAGTAATAACAATAATTACCATCATAATAGCAGATAACTGATCAGCAAGTAGGGTTTGAACCTTCCCAGCAAGTATGGCTATTGGTATCGTAAGCCCTTCTTCTGTCTGTATAGGTGACATAAATAAAAAGATACCAATTAAGGATGGGATGATAACCTTAATATGGTCTTTTATGGTAAAGTGATTATTCTTCATAAGAACCCCCATTGTTCCATATTTCTTATTTATTATAAGGGAAATATACGCATTATCCAACTATTTATTAGGACCGACTTGTTTTAAATAAGTAGATAATCGGGTACATATCTAAAGAGGTGTTGAAGGTGAATAAGGGGCTTAAATATAGATTAGTATATCGCTGCAGTATCATGATCTGGATGACAATCAAATTTATTTTTCTCATGTACAAGTTCCATTTTAGAAATAAAGTATGGGATGACCGGACGATCGCTAAATGGAATATATTAGTAACAAAATTAGCAAGAGAATATCGTAATAAGGCTGTTGAATTAGGCGGTGTATTAATTAAGGTTGGGCAATTCCTTAGTACAAGGACTGACTTTATGCCCGATGCGTTCCTCAAAGAACTAAGTGGATTGGTTGATCGTGTCCCACCAATGCCGTTTAGCTATGCGCGGAAGCTATTAGAAGAGGAATGGGGAGGGGACATCTATGAATATATAGAGGATATTAAACCGACGTCCATCGCATCTGCATCCATAGGTGAAGTTTATTTAGCCAAGTTAAGAGAAGACCATTCAGACGTAGCAATAAAAGTACAGCGTTATCGTGTTGAGGAAATTTTTCATATAGATTTTAAAGCACTTCGAATCGTTTTTTGGTTGATTTCTGTATTTACGTCATTTGGTAAGAAGGCCGATTTACCTTCCTTATACCGAGAACTTATCACGGTTATGAATAAGGAGCTAGATTTTCAACAAGAGTTAAAGCATGCCTGTTACTTTCAAGAGAGATTCCAAGATAATAAGGCCATACATATTCCAAATTATATAGAGCAGTTATGTACGAAAAAGGTCTTGGTGATGGAGTGGATAGACGGTGCAAAAATAACGGATGTCTCGTATATGCATCGACATCAGGTTTCAACGCAGCAGATAGCTAGAAGCTTATTTGACTTTTATCTAGAGCAATTTTTGAATGAAGGTATGTTTCATGCAGATCCCCATGCTGGAAACATCTTGATTCAACAGGATGGAACGATTGTAATTATTGATTTTGGCATGGTTGGAGAGGTACGAAAGCAGGATACGCATTATTTCAAAAAACTAATACAAAATATAATTATGGATGATTACGATCGGGTAATCGAAACATTAGATGAAATGAATTTCATATTACCTCAGGCGAATCGAAAGAAATTAAAACAAATGATTAGACAGACCATTGCTATGTATCAGAATGGTTCATTAAATACAATGGATGCTCATACAATGGAACAATTAAAAGAAGATATTCGTTTGTTTATAAGTGATCAGCCAATCCAATTATCAGCGGATTATGCGTATTTAGGAAGAGCGATATCAATCGTTATAGGTATCCTACTAGCCATTTATCCAGATATAGATTTGCAGAAATGGGCAAAGCCTAAAATTAAAAAATGGTTTGTTGGGAGAAATTTAGCGGAATCCATTTATAAGCAATATGTAAAGGATGCAGTTCAACCAGTATTATCCTTTCCAAAAGCTATGTTAGGTTGGCTAGAAAATGGGGAAAAGGAAAGAAAGTGGGAGAGAGAGAAGCAACAAAAGCAACTGACACATAATTACTTTGTTTTACTTGAAGTAATCTGTTTTGTTCTACTATTGGTTAGTGTTAGCTGTATCCTATTTGGCTATTACCAAAACTTAGGGCGATTGACCACCATTGCTATATCCGGAGCAAGTATATTTGCTGTAATGATGATTTTATTATTCATGAAGCATTACCGCAACATTCGATCAAAGTAATAAGGAGGAGATACACATGAATGATGTCTTAAAAAAAGGTTTTCTTTTGGGATTAGGAGCTGCAGTAACTAGTAAAGAGAAGTTTGAACGCAAGGTAAAGCAACTGGTCGATAAGAATGAACTAACACAAGATCAAGCACGCACGGTTCTGCAAAATTTTGTGGAGAAAGGTGAAATGAAAAAGGATGAATGGAATACGCAGCAATATGAGCAAACACAGAAGCTCGCTAAAGAGTTTGGATTAGCGACAAAGGAGGATGTTAACGAGTTACGGGCTCGTATTACTGAGCTTGAAAACAAGCTTGAAGATCGTTCAGAATAATGAATGAGGCTGCGATAAAATGATTTCAATGTAAATAGGAAGTAATTTCGTGCAAAAACCCACTTGGGAAATATACTTGCTCTTCGGCTGATGACGGATTATCGTGCTATACACTAAGGGGGTGCCGATATCTTCCCAAAGGATAAGCGATACATCGCATGCAAAAAAAGCGCTCTTTTTTCAAGAAGTCTCGTCTCCATATATAGCGAATGCAATGTATGGTTCGTCTTCATGGTTTTGATTTCGTTCCTGCGTCATTTAAATGTGCCATGATGGCGATGAATATAGGATTTGAAGAAAATACTTCACAAGCTCGCTTAGGGAGGGAAAATTGTCATAATACAGGGAATCTATTTTGTCAAAAACAGTAGTTATCTGTAAATTCTGCCTATTTATCATATTGTAGTTGATAATCACCATAAACCGAGGTACAATAGAATAGCATTATCAACTCGTTTCATACTAGGGGGAATCTTAAGCGTATGGTTAGCTTTTTAGAAATATGTAAAGATATGGAGAAGAAGCTTGGCAGAAAATTGCAGGATAACGAAATCAGGTTTTTGCAATGGATGTATAAACGCTATAAAGAAGAACAACCCAAAAGAATTTTGGAATTGGGGTAGAGAGTATGGAAACTGATGCTCATTCGTTTTTTCATCGAGTTGATAGGGAAAAAGATAACCAGTATACGAAAAAACAAGGTCCTGCAATACTCAGGACTTTTTTGTAGTCTAGGAAATTATAAATTAGGCCATGTGGATAAATATGGAGGTGTTAGGCCGCCGTCCAGCTCCAGCGCCCAGAAACGAGGCGACTTCATGAATCGCCCTACGATATGCCATCATCGGCTCGCAAGCACACCGTGATTCCTTTATTTCTGTTGACTCGCTCCAGTCGCTACGTTTCTAATCGGGCGCTTGCGCTTTTGTTCTAAGTTAAGAAAGTATAAAATCAGTGCAATGACTGTGTTAAGCTAAGTAGTTATTTTGAAATGTTTGATGTCTATTGGCAATGCTCCGACTAATTACTTCGCTTTCGGCGGGCA
>NZ_BAAACY010000049.1:0-7356 GCF_039521925.1 Virgibacillus salarius
TCAAGCAGTAGCTATTATTCCATAATAGCTACTAGAGGGAGCGTAAATCTGAGCATGTAGTGATAAGGACTGAGCGAATTTTGCTCCGTTTTCCTTATGTAAAAAATTGTGAATGAAACCCATTGTTAGGCGCTTTACACGTTGCTTATTCATTGGGAATCGTTCTGTTCTTTGGTAAAATATATAGGAAGGTAAAGGAGGAAAACGTGTGGCAAAAGAAATAAACCAAGATCTAAGCAAATGGGTAGCTAACGAAGCAAAAGTCAATATACAAGTTGTCAATAAAGTAATTGCCTTATTAGAGGAAGGGAATACGGTTCCTTTTATTGCTCGTTATCGTAAAGAAGTGACTGGTGGCTTAGATGAGGTACAGATTAAAGCGGTTCAAGATAAATGGCATTATGCTGTCAATCTTTCGGAGCGGAAGCAAGAGGTATTACGAAGCATTGAAGAACAGGGAAAACTAACAGATGAATTAAAACAAGCTATTACAGAAGCAAAACAGCTACAGCGAGTGGAAGATTTATATCGACCGTATAAGCAAAAGCGACGTACTAGGGCAACGATTGCTAAAGAAAAAGGTTTAGAACCATTAGCATTACTTGTATGGAAGCAGGATATAGAATTAGTAGAAAGTGAAGCGAAGAAATATATTTCAGAAGATCATGAATTACTAACGATAGAAGAAGTACTAGCTGGGGTAAATGATATTATTGCGGAGTGGATTTCCGAAGAGCCAGCTTATCGTGAATTTATGCGACAAGTTACGTATAACCGAGGAAGCATTGAATCTGAGCAGAAAAATGCAGAAAAGGACGAGAAGCACGTTTATGAAATGTACTATGATTTTCATGAACCTGTGCGTTCCTTAGTGTCACATCGAATTCTAGCTTTAAATCGTGGAGAGAAAGAGGATGTTATCAAAGTCTCTATAAAGCCACCTACAGAGCGAATTCATGAGTTCTTGCGACAGCATGTAATTAAAAGTTCTGCATCTAAGCAAGTAGTAGATATTTTAGTGCATGCAATTGAAGATAGTTATAAGCGATTAATTCAACCATCTGTAGAGCGGGAAATTCGCAGTAGTTTAACCGAAAAGGCTGAGCAGCAAGCAATAGATATCTTTTCCAAAAACTTAAAGAATTTATTATTACAGCCACCTTTAAAAGGAAAGACTGTTCTTGGCGTTGATCCGGCATTCCGTACAGGCTGTAAACTAGCTGTCATCGATGAAACGGGGAAAGTACATAGTATTGGCGTGATCTATCCAACAGCACCAAAGAATGATAAATTAGGTGCGGAAGCAAAGGTACTAGAGCTAATGAAGAAATACGATGTTGAATTAATAGCAATTGGTAATGGAACAGCATCACGAGAAACAGAGCAATTTATTTCCGATGTAATTGGAAAAAATAGTCTAAATGTGCCGTATATTATCGTTAATGAGGCTGGTGCAAGTGTGTATTCTGCTTCCAAACTAGCAAGAGAGGAATTTCCTGATCTTCAAGTCGAGGAGAGAAGTGCGGTGTCGATTGCCCGACGGATACAAGATCCGCTAGCTGAACTTGTCAAAATTGACCCGAAATCTATTGGGGTTGGACAATACCAGCATGATGTAAGTCAGAAGTCATTAAATGAATCATTATCATTTGTTGTAGAAACTGCAGTTAATCAGGTAGGCGTAAATGTAAATACAGCCTCCTCGTCATTGCTACAATATGTATCGGGACTAAGTAAAACGGTGGCAAACAACATTGTCAAGCAACGTGAGGAAGATGGGAAATTTACGAATCGGAAGCAACTAAAGAAAATTCCTCGTTTAGGAGCAAAAACGTATGAACAGGGGATTGGTTTTCTACGCATCGTTGATGGGGATAACCCACTCGATAGAACCCCTATACATCCTGAAAGCTACGCTCATACAGAAAAGCTGTTAACAATGCTGGACTGTGATCTAAGCGATATAGGCTCAGAAAAACTTCGCCAGGCCATTAGCACAATTAAAAACAGGGAGGTTGCAGAAGAGCTGGGCATAGGAGTACCAACCTTAAGTGATATTTTACAAGCACTAAGTAAACCAGAGCGCGATCCTCGTGATGATTTTCCGCAACCATTGTTAAAACAAAACGTAATGACAATGGAAGATATCAAGCCTGGAATGGAGATGCAGGGTACGGTTAGAAATGTAGTTGATTTTGGTGTGTTCGTAGATATCGGTGTGAAGCAAGATGGACTTGTCCATATTTCTAAGATGTCAAATTCATTCGTGAAGCATCCAATGGACATTGCTTCTGTTGGCGATGTAATAACTGTCTGGGTCGAGGATATTGATATGAATAAAGGAAGAATCGCCTTATCAATGGTGAACAAAGAATATTAATTGAAAAGACATGGCTCTAATAGGAACCATGTCTTTGTTTTAGTCTAGGAAATGATAAATTAGCCAGCTGGATAAATATGGGCGTGTTAAGCGCGTCCTGCTCCGGCGCCCAGAAGCGACCTCACAAATCGCCCTAAGCTAAGTCATCATCGGCTCGCAAACTCACCGTGCTTCCTTTATCTAAGTTGAATCTTTCCAGTCGCTACGTTTCTATTCGGGAGCTTGCGCCATAGTTGTTTATTTTACGCTTTCTGGAACTTTAAGGCCAAGTCCTTCAGCGATACGCTCGCCCCATTCAGGATCTGCTTTATAGAAGTGTTCGATTTGACGTAGCTTAATTTCTTCTTTTGTAACAGGCTTCATGTGATCAACAAATGCTTTAATTAAGCGATCTTTTTCATCTGCAGTCATTAAACGATATAAATCACCGGCCTGTGTATAATGATCATCACTGTCATAGGAAACGCTATTAGCTTCGCCATAAACCTCAAACGGATTAATTTTGGTTGCCTGATCCTCAGTTGGTCCATCTACACTGTTTGGTTCGTAGTTTGGCTTGCTACCACCATTACCACTTACATTCATGAAACCATCACGTTGATAATTATTTACTTCATTTTTTGGACGGTTTACGGGAATTTGATGATGGTTTGCTCCTAAGCGATAACGATGTGCATCTGAATAACCAAATAGACGACCTTGAAGCATTTTATCTGGAGAAGCTTCAATACCAGGTACGAATTGACCAGGTGAGAAGGCAGCTTGCTCAACCTCAGCAAAGTAGTTCTCAGGATTACGGTTTAGTACCATTCGACCTACTTCAATACGTGGATAGTCTTTTTTCGACCAGATTTTTGTAACATCAAATGGATCCCATTTGTAAGTCTTGGCGTCTTCGTAAGGCATAATTTGTACGTAAAGCTTCCAAGCAGGGAAGTCACCTTGATCAATAGCATTAAAGAGATCTTCTGTGTGATAATCAGGATTTTCACCAGCGATCTTGTCAGCAAGCTCTGGATCTAAGTTTTTGACCCCTTGTTCACTTATAAAGTGATATTTAACCCAGAATGCTTCGTCTTTTGCATTTACCCATTTAAAGGTATGGCTTCCATATCCATTCATGTGACGGAACGTAGCCGGGATGCCACGATCACTATGAAGGTACGTAATTTGGTGAAGTGATTCTGGTGATAATGACCAGAAGTCCCAAACCATATCTTTATCCTTTAAGTGCGTCTGCGGGTTACGTTTTTGCGTATGAATGAAGTCTGGGAACTTAATTGCATCACGAATGAAGAAAATTGGTGTGTTATTTCCAACTAAGTCATAGTTCCCTTCGTCCGTATAAAATTTAACTGCAAAACCACGTGGGTCACGTACTGTGTCTGCAGAGCCTAGTTCACCAGCAACGGTTGAGAAGCGGATAAACATGTCAGTACGCTTTCCGGCTTCGCTAAGGAAATCAGCTTTTGTGTATTTTGAAATTTCATCATTTGTTACTTCAAAGTATCCGTGTGCACCAGCACCTTTTGCATGTACGACGCGTTCAGGGATACGTTCTCTATTAAAATGAGCAAGTTTTTCTAGTAAATGAAAATCTTGAAGTAATGTAGGTCCATTATGTCCAGCTGTAATGGAGTTTTGATTGTCTCCAACTGGAGCTCCAGCGGCAGTAGTTAAGGTATTTCTTTTATTACTCAATATTAAATCTCCTCTCTTAAACTAAGTATTTATCTATCTACATCTATATTATAATATAATCCAAGTAAAAATCAATATTTATTTACAATAATTTTAAATAACGAGTAAGTTTAATTTATTTATATAATATAGGAAGTAACCCATTTCTGTACAAAGTTAATATTTATATATTAGAATATTAACATCGCTTATTGATAAGGAGATAGGTATAATGGAGCTGCTGGATGATCAGGATTTATTTAATTTGGTCAATAAATTATCTTTAACATATTTTCATAAACCCTTTTTACATGACGTAGCTTTTAATTTTCGTTTACGAACAACAGGTGGAAGATATATTCCTAATAAGAAGTTAATTGAATTGAATCCGAAGTACATGCAGGAAAGTGACATGGAAGAATTTATCGGGATTATTAAACATGAGTTGATTCATTATCATTTACATATAGAAGGAAGAGGATATAGGCATCGTGATCAGGCGTTTAAGCAACTTTTGAAAATCACCGGATCTCCAAGGCATTGTAAGCCACTTCCTTCACAAAAAAAGTATAAATATGTTTATAAGTGTACTAGTTGTAATGATGAGTTTAAACGTATGAGGAGGGTAAACACAGCTAAATTTAGATGTGGAAAATGCAAAGGGAGAATTTATTTACTATAAAAGCAAAAAAATATCGCTATAACCCATTGACGAAATATGTCATCCATGATAAATTAAATAGGCTGTCTCATACAGCACTTCAACTTACATATTTTTCGAATAGATTTTAACGAAAAAATGTTGACAATTACACTGAAATATTGTATTATATTTTTCGTTGCGATTGATTCACACTTTATTCCACAGTAGCTCAGTGGTAGAGCTATCGGCTGTTAACCGATCGGTCGTAGGTTCGAATCCTACCTGTGGAGCCATATGGAGAAGTACTCAAGTGGCTGAAGAGGCGCCCCTGCTAAGGGTGTAGGCCGTGTAAGCGGCGCGAGGGTTCAAATCCCTCCTTCTCCGCCATTTTTTAATGGCCCGTTGGTCAAGTGGTTAAGACACCGCCCTTTCACGGCGGTAACACGGGTTCGAATCCCGTACGGGTCATCTTTTTTTAAAAATAAATAGGCTGGGTCCGGTAGTTCAGTTGGTTAGAATGCCTGCCTGTCACGCAGGAGGTCGCGGGTTCGAGTCCCGTCCGGACCGCCAGATGTTGGGCTATAGCCAAGCGGTAAGGCATCGGGTTTTGATCCCGTGTACCCCAGGTTCGAATCCTGGTAGCCCAGCCATTTTTTTATTTTTCGTTTTTTTACATGAGCCATTAGCTCAGTCGGTAGAGCATCTGACTTTTAATCAGAGGGTCGGAGGTTCGAATCCTCCATGGCTCATCATTTGTATATTTGCGGGTGTGGCGGAACTGGCAGACGCGCTAGACTTAGGATCTAGTGTCTTCGGACGTGGGGGTTCGACTCCCTCCACCCGCATTGAATTGCTGTGTTAATCCACAGTCTTTTATTTTCTGTCATTTATTGCAAAATGTGCGGTCGTGGCGGAATGGCAGACGCGCTAGGTTGAGGGCCTAGTGGGTGAATAACCCGTGGAGGTTCAAGTCCTCTCGACCGCATCGTATCCATAGAACAAGTCATACCAACACTTTTAGAGGGTTGGTATTTTTTTATACGTTCATTTCCATTAAGGATTTGAGCGTTTTTTTTATGATTTATTCACCATAAATTCACCATTTCTTAAAAGAAGTCGTCTAGCCGATCTGCTGTTTCTCGTTGTTTGTTCGGAAATAGGTGACCATACACATCAATTGTAGTTTTAAAAAGAGGTAACTCACAATTTTTCTTCTTTCTAGAATTGTTTGTCTCCTGTAATCCGTCAATTTGTCCTTCAAAGCTCTATGTGTCCCTTCTACGGAATTTACACTGTTGTAGTAGTCGTTTGCTCTTATACTTACAGTAATATATGAAGGGGGCTATCAAAATGGTGTTCTTTTATTCGTATTAGGTGGATTATTTATGATCCTGAGTAATAGGATCTTTTTAATGGCGTCAGCAGCTTGGATATTTCCAATTTTATTTTTATTGCGATTGAGAAGATGTCGCTGAAAAAAGCATGTCAAAGTGCTGACAAACAATCGATATTCTTTCATTACAAAATATATTATATCGCCGTTACTCATTTTAGTGATTTATTTGATTGGTAATATATATTTTGCAGGAGTAGATGTTTTGATTGGACTATGGCTATGCTCTTGTTGTTGTGCTCCTGACTCTTCCATTAATATACTACTTTAATAAGCGATTTATGCGATTCAATGATTTTTTGCAATTAAAAAATGTATCATGCAGGAAAGATAAATACGAAACTAACATATTGACGGTTACATATAATTGTGCCTATAAATAATTAAGAAGCACTCAAAGAGTAAAGTCACAGATTCAAAATTGCGTCCTGCAATTTAACTATAATATAGAAGTAATAGATGATAAAAATCGTCTTCTGGCTTTCGGTTTAATTGGTTTTATCCATAACATTACAGATATGACCTATGAGCTATGAAGGTAAATAATTATAAGAATTAAAAGAATTTAATTTAGGTATTGAAATAAGAACCATATTAGTGTATTATCTATAATTGTTCGCGTGATTCAGTCATCGTGAATTGAAACAAATGATAAAAATGAACATTCTTTTAAGAAGCGCCCGTAGCTCAATTGGATAGAGCGTTTGACTACGGATCAAGAGGTTAGGGGTTCGACTCCTCTCGGGCGCGCCATAATTTCCGGGAAGTAGCTCAGCTTGGTAGAGCACATGGTTTGGGACCATGGGGTCGCAGGTTCAAATCCTGTCTTCCCGACCATCGACACGAAATATTAAAATATTAATAAACGCGGGTGTAGTTTAATGGTAAAACCTCAGCCTTCCAAGCTGATGACGAGGGTTCGATTCCCTTCACCCGCTCCAATCATTACCTTTAGGGGCCTGTAGCTCAGCTGGTTAGAGCGCACGCCTGATAAGCGTGAGGTCGGTGGTTCGAGTCCACTCAGGCCCATCACTTAAAAAAGTGTTGACAAACAAATTGTCGGTATGATATATTAATAAAGTCGCCAATTTGAACAGCGAAAAAGTTAAGTGAAAAAAGTTATTGACTTGAGTTGATCAAACTGGTATAATGAAAGAGTTGCTGTCGCAAAAAGCAGCAAACTAATTTGCTCTTTGAAAACTGAACAAAACAACCAGTATGTCAAGAGAAAAACATGCAACTGTTTTTTCTTAAAAATAA
>NZ_BAAACY010000050.1:0-25435 GCF_039521925.1 Virgibacillus salarius
GGAGTGGTGGTCAAGCAGTAGCTATTATTCCATAATAGCTACTAGAGGAAGCGTAAATCTGAGCATGTAGTGATAAGGCTGAGCGAATTTTGCTCCGTTTTTCTTATAGTTATATAGTAGCATATTTAGAATGCAAATGTTTGGTATTGAACTATGCTATAATGATGTATAAAGTGTAGGATTAAAGGAAGTAAATCATGAATGGAAATGAAACAAACCAGCTAGTAAAGGGAGCTTTCCTGCTTACATTGGCTGGATTAATTAGTAAATTATTGAGCGCTGGTTATCGAATTCCTTTGCAAAATCTTACAGGGGATATCGGTTTTTATGTATACCAGCAAGTATATCCGATATTAGGTATTATTTTTGTATTATCATTTTATGGGTTCCCATCAGCTATTTCTAAAATGGCAGTAGAATTAAAAGCACAAGGTAAAGGTCTTTCGCTTAAAAGCTTCTATCTTCCAATTGGTTTCATTTTATTACTTATAAGTGGTTCATTGTTTTTATTTTTGTTTTTTAATGCATCCTATATTTCGGAGTGGATAGGTGATGAAAAACTTACCTCGATCTATCAATTAGCTGCGTTTACTTGCTTATTCGTTCCCTTTTCGGCATTGCTTCGAGGTGTGTTTCAGGGTACATATGTAATGAAACCAACAGCTTATTCACAGGTTGCTGAACAACTGATACGTGTAGCAATTATTATTGCTACGGCGATATTAATTAGTATGAATGATTATCCGCTTTATCACATTGGGAAAGCCGCTGTATTTGCATCCATATTAGGTGCAGGGACTGCGATTATTGTCCTTAGTGTATTCTTTTGGAGGAAAAAGCCCTATACAAATCAGGAATTTAACATCCCTTGGAATTATTACGTGCGGACCATTCTTATATTAGGTGTTGCAGCAGCGTTAAATCATATGGTCTTATTAGTTATTCAATTTGCCGATACATTCACAGTTATTCCAAGTCTACTAAAGGCTGGTTTATCGAAAGAAGCAGCAATGGAGGCGAAGGGTATCTTTGACCGTGGACAACCATTAATCCAGCTTGGAACTATACTTGGTTCATCCTTTGCGTTAGCTTTAATTCCTACTATATCAAAGAAAAAGCTAAAAAATGATCCAATTACCTTTTATAGTTATATACGTGGTGCTTTATTATTTAGTATCTATCTAGCTGTTGGAGCAACGATTGGGTTGATCACTATTTTTCCTGAAGTAAATCGGCTACTTTTTCAGGATAACCAGAGTACAGGAAATTTGCAGCTATTAATGATTTCCATATTACTAAGCTCAATTTCTATAACAGCGGCAGCGGTTTTGCAAGGTCTTGGCTTTATAAAGCGCATTGCTGGGTTTATTCTTATAGCTTTTTTTGTCAAATGGATAGCTAATCAAGTGCTGATCCCTTGGCTGGGAATAACAGGTAGTGCGGTGGCAACGATTATCTCCTTACTTGTGTTATGTATGATTGTATTACGAGAGCTAAGAAGGAAGCTTCCCCATTTAAACCTTTTGAAATTTCTTCAGTGGCGTCCGCTATTTGTAGCTATTAGTGCGATGGCATTGTTTGTCTTATGTGGTCATTTTATTATCCTGCCTTGGCTAAATATATCTCGTATCGGCTTGTTGGTATATGTCGTTTTTATCTCAATTATGGGGGCAGCTCTATATGGCTATTGTTTAATAAAGTTACGAGCATTTTCTGAGCAGGAACTACGAATGCTACCGTTTCGTACGTTCTTGATGAAACTACAAAGCAGGAGGAAATAATATGAATAAAATTGAAATTATAGGATTGGGAGCGGGCGATCTGGAGCAGCTTTCATTTGGTATATATAAAAAGCTATCACATGCGAAAGAAGCGGTCTATACACGGACTTTAGACCATCCAGCTGTCAAAGCTTTGCAAGAAGAAGGCGTACGTTTTCTTTCTTTTGATAGTATTTATGAAGCGGAAAGTCAATTTGATAATGTTTATTCAAGTATTGTAAGCCTTCTTTTACAGAAAGCAGCGAAGCAGAATGTTATCTATACAGTTCCTGGACATCCAATGCTTGCAGAAAAGACGGTTCAATTATTACTCCAACAACAGGAAGTAGAGGTTGAAATTGTAGGCGGACATAGCTATTTGGATGATCTATTTACTGCACTGCAAATCGATCCAATTGAAGGTTTTCAGTTCATAGATGGTACATCATTTGAACGAGATCAATTGAATTATCGAAATCACCTTATTTTCTGTCAGGTGTATGATCGTTTTATTGCTTCCGATGTTAAACTAACATTACTAGAAGACTTACCAGCTGATTATCCTATTACAATTGTTGAAGCTGCCGGCAGTAAAGATGAAGCCAAAAAAACTATTTCTTTAGAGGAACTGGATCATGCAATGGATATAAGTAATTTAACAAGTATTTATATTCCGCCAGCACCGGATAATGTTCTTCATCATAGCTTTGAACAACTACGTAAGGTTATTCGAATATTGCGTAGCCCGGAAGGTTGTCCGTGGGATAAAGAACAGACACATGAAACATTACGTGAGTATGCCATTGAAGAGGTCTATGAGCTACTGGATGCTATTGATCAAGCGGATGATGAAGGAATTGTTGAGGAGCTTGGAGATGTGTTACTCCAAGTCATGCTCCATAGTCAAATTGGTGAAGATGATGGCTATTTTACAGTAGATGACGTTATTCGATCGATTACGAATAAAATGATACATCGACATCCTCATGTGTTTAAGGATGCTACGGTAGATACAGTAGATGAAGTGTACAAAAATTGGGACGAGCTGAAGCAGGAAGAGAAAGGGAATGTGCGTAAATCTATATTGGATGGTGTAGCAAAACAACTTCCGTCACTGGCGAAGGCTTATCAACTCCAAAAGAAAGCCGCGAAGATAGGGTTTGATTGGGAAAACTCGGTAGATATTTGGGCTAAACTTGATGAGGAGTTAAACGAATTTAAAGAAGCGGTGCAAAAGAATGAAAATGTAGAAATGGAAAAAGAGTTTGGAGATATTCTATTTGTACTTGCGAACCTATCTAGGTACTATAAAATTAATCCAGAGGTAGCGCTAAATCGTACAAATGCAAAATTTCAATCTCGCTTTTCCTATATTGAGCAACAATTAGAGAAAAGACAAATCGATATTCAGCATGCAACTTTAGAAGAAATGGATGCATTATGGGACAAGGCGAAAGAAGGGGAGTAAAATTCAATGAGATTAGATAAATTCTTAAAGGTTTCTCGATTAATCAAACGGCGAACATTAGCTAAAGAAGTAGCGGACCAAGGAAGAATTACGATTAACGGTAACCAAGCAAAGGCATCATCAACAGTTACAGCTGGAGATGAGCTTACCATTAAATTTGGTCAGAAACTTGTAACGATTAAGATCAATAATTTGAAAGAAACTGTTAGAAAAGAAGAAGCAGAAACATTGTATACCGTTTTAAAAGAAGAGAAATTAAATAATTAGGTTACACAGTTCTATACTTGTCCCTCCTTTCATAAAGTAATAATGATAAGGAGGGCTATTACGATGAATTATTATGAGAATAAGGAAAATATAACACGTGTGCAAACGGATCATTCTGTAAAAGTTAATAATCGAAAAAATTTAGAAATAACAGGTGTCAAAGAAGTAGATAGCTTTGATAACGAGGAGTTTCTATTGGAGACAGTTATGGGTTATCTGATTGTCCGCGGGCAAAATTTACATCTAAAAAACCTTGATGTAAATGAAGGGTTAGTAACCATAAAAGGAAAAATATATGAGCTTTCCTATGTAGATGAGCAGCAGGAGAAAGCTAAAGGGTTCTTTAGCAAGTTATTTAAATGAGCTTAAGTACGCAATTCCTCACAATGATTACTATGATTACAGGCGGATTTTATCTTGGTTTAATTCAGGATACATTTCGTCGATTTACACCATATTGGAAAAATAGAAGAATCCTGACTTATGTTATGGAAATTTGCTTTTGGTTAATGCAGACAATGCTATTATTTTATGTTTTATTCCGGGTAAATGGTGGTGAACTAAGGTTCTATATATTTGCTGCTTGTTTATTGGGGTTTGCCTTTTATCAGGTTGCTGCTGCAAACGTATATAGAAAAGTACTGGAGCAGATCATTCGTATTATTGCGGCAGTTTATCGATTTTTTGAAAATATAGTACAAGCTCTTATCATATCTCCAATTACGTGGATCGTGAAACTTATATATACCTTTATTGTTTGGCTATGTAAAGTTGTTGGTACGATTCTTCTTTTTATTTTAACTGTAATCATTACGCCAATTAAGTGGATAATTCAAGCTATATACGGACTATTGCCTAAAAAAGTTCAATTATTTCTTTTTAAAATAGCAGGATTTTATAGTAAAATGAAGAATATATGTATAAAAGTAGTGAAGTATGTTAGGTTTAAGAGGAGGTAACGAGCTTTGGCTTCAGACAAACAAACAGTAACGAGATTAGATTCTAATTATATGCAGCAATATGATGCTTACATAGAAAGGCAGAGACGGAAGAAGAAGCGGCTAATTCGCCGGCTTGTGTTATTTTCTCTGATTGCAGTAATAGCAATAGGGACCATGGCGACGTACCATTTTAAACAACGTGTACTTCATGCAGAAAAGACGGAAGAATATCAAGCCTTACAAAAGGAATTGACAAGCTTAGAAAAGCAAGAAGCCAATTTGCAAGAGGAAGTAGAGCTTTTAAATGATGAGGATTATGTATTGCAAATTGCTAGAACAAATTATTTCTTCTCTAAAGAGGGCGAATTAATTTTCAAACTTCCCGATGAGAAGCCATCATATTGACACACTTTTGTCTGCTTGGCTATAATATAGTAGTAAGCTAATGGTGCATCATTGTGACCATATATTAGTTTCTTAAAAATTCTAAGGAGGAGCATTTTTTTTATGTCAATTGAAGTAGGCAGCAAGCTGCAAGGAAAGGTAACTGGTATCACTAATTTCGGGGCCTTTGTAGAGCTTGAACAAGGTACTACTGGGCTTGTTCACATTAGTGAGGTTGCTGACAACTATGTGAAAGACATTAACGATCACCTTTCTGTTGGAGATGAAGTGAAGGTGAAAGTTATTAATGTCGAGAAGGACGGGAAGATTGGCTTGTCTATAAAAAAAGCAATAGATAAACCAAAACGTCAGCGAGATAACCGTGAACGGACGGAGTCTTTTGAGTCAAAAATGAATCGCTTCCTTAAGGATTCTGAGGACCGTCTTGCCTCTTTGAAGAAGCACACGGAATCCAAACGCGGGGGTCGAGGTGCTAAGAGAGGATAGCAGTTGCTGTCTATACAATAATGCTCTATATATAAATACGACAAAAAGAGAGGTTGGAACTTTTATGTTCCAACCTCTCTTTTTAATTGTTTAGGAAAATACCGGAAAATATAAAATTTGCCCATGTGGATCCATATGGGCGTGTTGAGTTGCAGCAGCTCCAGCGCCCAGAAACGAGGGCGACTTCACGAATTGCCCTAATCTAAGTCGTCATCGGCTCGCAAGCTCACCGTGATTCCTTTATCTTTGTTGACTCGCTCCAGTCGCTACGTTTCTAATCGGACGCTTACGCTTTTGTTCTGATTTTATAGTGTAAGGTAGACCGATATAACAAAAAAACCTGCTGCTTTGCTTATGCAACAGGTTTTACTAAATAATGGCGGCGGAGGGGATCGAACCCCCGACCTCACGGGTATGAACCGTACGCTCTCGCCAGCTGAGCTACACCGCCAAATAAGCCAACAGAAAATATAATACAGCAGGTTTAAGACTCTGTCAATAGCTTTCTTATAAGAAAATCGAAAGAATCACAGGCAATATAAGTAATTTAATTAAGAGCCCTGCCCAAATCGACTTACACAATAGAGAATACAAATAGTAAAGAATACGGTACTTTAATATTTAATAAGCTTGGTTTTTTACAAATAACTATCTCCGTTATGATAAAATGAAAAAGCATTGTACGATATAGGAAAGGATGAGGCTGAGACAAAACTAATGAAGAAACAATAAAAAACGAACAATGTTTAGTCGAAGTCAATTATCTTTTCGTTTTTTGTTTAGAATCATTCATTTAGCACCTGAAATAAGCGAGACTCCGGCGGGAACAACACGAGTCCGAAGATCCACTTGGTAACGTGTTTTTCTTTACCAAGTTAGCTTAGGCCGTGCCCACGGAAAGAGCGTATATCTTCACGGTGCGGCGATGATACTCCTATTGATAACATGATTATTCGTGTTTTGAGTAAAGAAGTTGTGTTTTGCCCCAGCCTCTTTCCATTATTAAACTGAACGGAGAAATGAGGTAACACTACGTTGAAGAAAGAAATAAGGAATAGACTAATAATTTTAATTGTACTTGCTTTTCTTCCTATCTTATTTCTAACTATTGATTATAAGCTAGATGTAGAAAATAACTATATAAATAGTTTGTTTTTTGTTATAGCAACTTTGATTGTAACAATGACAATATATGTCATTTTAAGCTTAATTATTAAAAAGTATCCTTCCCTATTTGAAAAAGGAATATGGAACAACCCCTTCCATACTTTAATGATAGGAACCCTTATTTTATTTGTTTTTATCCTAGTAGCTGTGTTGAGTGTAAATAATTTAGATTTCAGTCCAACGATGAATAAGGGATTAACATTTATAATGGCTTATCCTGTTGTCTTTGTTTTAATTTTAATGATAGATTCTTTTTATAAAGGTGTATTCAATATCGTAAGGGAAAGACGTTTATTTATCAGCTCTATATCGGTAGTTTTTATTCTAGCTATAATGATTTTATTTGGTTCATTAAGTAATATGTAACTAAAGCAATATCGTTTTTTCTATAATTATTAAGTGCGTTAATCTATCAAGTAAATTCAGTTAGACTTTATTTCAAGCCAGAAATAATAGGCCATTCATTTCTCAATGCTTTAATTAAATTCCAGTCTGACCACGATTTTCCTACGTAATCTATATCGTAACGATATCACCAACTATGTAATAAAACTCGAAAACTGCTTTATTTTTCGATAAATAGAGGATGTTTAGTTAGAAAGGTTCAGAATTCGCCAAAACTTTTTACATAAGGCAATAGGTGAAAATGCCTTCACTTGCTGGATAAAGTAATGGACGATTCAATACCTACTGGCATTCGTTTTTGTGCTGTTTTAATCCTTCCACACGCGTGTTCGTGTTGAAACCTGTTTGAAGAATAGAAAGTCGTCGAACGATTCTTATGAAACGCTCTCTTGTTTTGACAAAAATAGAAGGCATATTGTGATTTAATGATATGCACAAAGAGGGAGTGGTAGTTATGATGGATTCAATTTCAAGAATGGAACCGAAAGTATTGGGAGCAGAAAGATCAAAACAAATGGACAAGCTCCGAAACCGGCTATATGCAAAGATGAAAGGGGTATTGCTGGAAAGAGGATGGCTTTTTTATATGATCGGTTTTTTATTGGGACGAGCTGTGATTCTATCCGTTGTCTCTCCTTTTGCAGTTGCTTTTTTAGCTACAATTTGGCTTGTCCATAAGGAAAAAACATTAAAAACCATACTTGCTGTGCTATTGGGTGCTTTAAGCTATTCTGTAAATCATAGTATCTTTATCGCTCTGGCCATACTGGTTTTTGTCTTTATGGGTGGTTTATTTAAGCAGGCGAAGAATCAACAGATGCTTATCCCGTTATTTGTATTTTTATCTACGATAGCAACAAGGTTATTTCAGTATTCCATTAGTCAACAGCTATCTGCTTATGACTGGATGCTGGTTTTCGTAGAAGGAGTATTAGGAACCGTATTAGTATTAATTTTTATGCAGAGCATTCCATTATTATCACCAAAAAGATATAACCCCGCATTAAAGAATGAAGAGATCGTATGTATGATCATACTCATTGCCTCTATACTTACTGGTACGATTGGCTGGGAGTTTTATGGGGCTTCCTTCGAGCAGATATTCTCTCGCTATTTTGTGCTCATTTTAGCATATGTCGGTGGGGCCGCGATTGGCTCAACAGTCGGCGTGGTTGCTGGACTCATCTTGTCTCTAGCAAATGTAGCAAACCTTTATCAAATGAGCTTACTCGCTTTTTCAGGTCTCTTAGGAGGACTATTAAAAGAAGGTAGGAAACCAGGCGTTGCTGTTGGCCTATTTGTTGGAACGTTTTTAATTGGAATCTACGGCGATGCGAACCAGTTAGTCCCATCGATCATCGAGTCATCCATTGCTATTTTAATCTTCTTGCTTACACCTGCTAGCTGGTTTAGAAAACTTTCAAGGTTCATACCTGGAACAGAAGAATATACGAATGAACAGGAACAATATTTACAAAAGGTGCGAAATGTAACCGCTAAACGTGTTGAACAATTTTCAGATGTTTTTCAAGCTTTGTCTAAGAGCTTTACCATCACAGATGGTCCGAGCGAAGATGATCAAGAGTCAAGAAGAGAAACCGATTACTTTTTAAGTCAAGTAACGGAGAAAACCTGTCAAAATTGCTTTATGAAGGAAAGGTGTTGGCAAAAACAATTTGATAAAACATATACATTAATGGAACAAATGAAAGAAGATATGGGGGAAAACGGAAAACCAAGCAGGAAAACAGCACGTGAGTTTGAAAATTATTGTGTGAAGCCTCAAAAAGTTGTTGATGTAATGAAGGAGGAGATGTCTTACTTTGAAGCCAATCAAAAATTAAAACAACAAGTATTAGAAAGTAAAAAACTTGTAGCTGATCAATTGCAAGGAGTTTCGGAGGTGATGGAGGATTTCGCAAAGGAAATATTAAAGGAACGGCAGCATCATGAACAACAAGAAATGCAGATTGTACATGCGTTGAAGCAAATGGGGATTGAACTGGAAAAGCTAGAAATTTATCGCTTAGATAAAGGAAACGTAGATATTGAAATGACATTAACCTTTTATGAATATCATGGTGAAGGTTCTAAACTGATTGCCCCTGTATTGTCTGATATTTTGAAAGAGATTGTTGTTGTGAAACAGGAAGAAATTGCCCCATTTCCAAATGGGTATAGTTATTTAGCGTTTGGTTCAGCAAGAGAATTTGTCGTTGAGACAGGTGCTGCTAATGCTGCGAAAGGTGGAGGGCTTGTATCTGGAGATAGTTATACAACCATAGAGCTTGGTGCAGGGAAATACGCTATGGCTATTAGTGATGGTATGGGCAATGGTTTAAGGGCTCAGGAGGAGAGCGTTGAGACATTAAGGTTGCTTCAACAAATTTTACAGACTGGAATACCAGAAAAAGTAGCGATTAAATCGATCAACTCAATTTTATCGCTACGATCTACAGATGAGATGTTTGCTACACTCGATTTGGCGGTAATTGACTTACACAATGCTTTCGTTCGCTTTTTAAAAATAGGCTCAACACCTAGCTTTATTAAACGGGGAGATCAATTAATTAAAGTGGAAGCTAGTAATCTCCCTATGGGGATTATTCAGGAGTTTGATGTAGATATTGTTAGTGAACAGTTAATGTCGGAAGATTTATTGATTATGATGAGTGATGGTATTTTTGATGGGCCAAAGCACGTGGAAAATACGGATGTATGGTTAAAACGAAAAATAAGAGAAATGAAGACCGACGATCCTCAGGAAATTGCTGATTTAGTTTTAGAAGAAGTTATTCGCACTAGGTCGGGAGAAATTGAGGATGATATGACCGTGGTAGTTGCTAAAGTAATGAAGAATATACCTAAATGGACTTCTGTACCAATTTATCATGATCAAGCTCAGTGAAGGATATAGTACGTATTTACCTTCCATCCTAACTAGACCATGTATAGATCACATAAAAAGTGGTGAAGATGGTATTAATAGTTGGGAGGTAGATGACGTTGAGAAAAGGTACACTGAAGCAAATCTTGTTAATTACAGATGGATGCTCAAACAAAGGAGAAGATCCTTCGGCTACAGCTTCTTTGGCTTATCAACAAGGAATCACTGTAAATGTAATTGGAATATTAGAGGATGAACAGAGCGAACAACCCGAAGGTTTAAAAGAAGTTGAAGACATTGCATTATCAGGTGGTGGTGTTAGCCAGCTTGTCTATAAACAAGCATTATCTCAGACAGTACAAACGGTGACTAAACAAGCGATGACCCAAACACTGCAGGGTTTTGTAAATAAAGAATTACAGCAGATTTTAGGACAGGATCAGTCACTAGAGGATCTTGAGCCGGAAAAGCGCGGAGAAATAATGGAAGTAGTAGAAGATATGGGGGAGACGTGTGATCTGGAAGTATTAGTATTAGTTGATACGAGTGCAAGTATGCATGATAAGCTTCCAACCGTTAAAGAAGCATTAATTGATCTATCTATTAGTTTAAACGCACGTATTGGTCGTAATCGCTTTGCAATTTTTAGTTTTCCTGGAAAACGAAAAGATATACAAAAGGTATTTGATTGGTCACCTGCTTTAGATTCTATCTCTACCATTTTTCCAAAACTAACAAGTGGTGGCATTACTCCTACAGGTCCTGCTATTCGAGAAGCAATGTATCAGTTTGGTAAGAAAAGCTTACTAAGGAGCTTTAGAGATGAAGATGAACCAGGAATGGAAGAAGCTTAATAGTGATATCCACTCTGGAATGCATATCCAGGGGAAGTGGCATAAACAAACGTATGTTATCAAAAGAAAGCTTGGCGCTGGAGCCATTGGTTCTGTATACCTTTGTGAAGCAAACGGCAAATTAGCTGCATTGAAAATTAGTGATAAACGTTCTTCCATGACGGTTGAGGTTAATGTGCTCCGGTCACTCGGTAAGGTCCAAGGAAATCGTCTTGGACCTTCTTTATTGGATGTAGACGATTGGACGGCTCCAATAGGTACTAAATATTCATTCTATGTAATGGAATATTTGCAAGGTGAATCGATGGCCTCCTATATCCATCGCCATGGTAAGGAATGGGCCGGGGTTTTCATGGTACAGCTGTTGGAGGATCTCGAACAGCTTCATCAACAAGGATGGGTTTTCGGCGATTTAAAATTAGATAACCTATTAATCGTCTCCTCTCCGCCACGTGTGCGTTGGGTAGATGTTGGAGGAACAACACAAACAGGAAGAGCGATCAAAGAGTATACCGAGTTTTATGATCGTGGTTATTGGGAAATGGGATCAAGAAGAGCAGAACCAAGTTATGATTTATTTGCTTTTACGATGGCATTCATTCATGTCTATTATCCAAAACGTTTTGTCAAAGGTTCTCAACCGGAGAAGCTTCTATTTCGCAAGCTGGATGAAGCAAGAGGACTACGCCCATATCGGAATGTCTTAAAGAAGGCACTAGCAGGTAAATATGCTTCTAGTTCACAAATGAAAAGAGAGATGTTACAGGTAATTCATGATACGCAGAAAAAAAAGCAAAAAACTAGGAAGCAAATCCAACAAGAAAAAGAAGCTCCCTTTTTGCTAGAGGCCGGAGGTATTTCTATTCTAGCGGGAGCCTACTATTTAATTTCTTTGCTTTTTCAGTGATCCTAGTTGTGATAGGATAAAAGTAGAAATGTTGTGTTGGAGATGGACATAATGAAAACGATGATTACTCATTTTATAAAAAAACATCACTTGTTAACAAAGCAGGCAACAGTCCTAGTAGGTGTATCAGGGGGACCAGATTCGTTAGCACTTCTCCATTACCTCCATTCGATAAGGCAGGAATGGGAAATACGTATAATCGCCGTAACTGTCGATCACCAACTGAGAGGGGAAGCATCCCTTGAGGATCTTCGATATGTTAAGCGATTTTGTAAAACGTGGGATATCGAATTTGTAGGAACCTCTGTTGATGTACCGTCCTATAAAAAGAAGCACAAACTAGGAACACAACTAGCGGCAAGAAAATTACGATATAAGTTCTTTGAAGAGCAAATGGAATTATATAATGCCGATTTGCTAATGCTCGGCCATCATGGTGACGATCAGGCAGAAACGATGCTCATGCGTATGGTACGTTCAGCAGATTCACAAGCATTAGCAGGTATTCCTGTTAAGCGGGATTTTGCTACGGGTGCTATTGTTCGACCTTTTCTCTGCGTAACGAAAGAACAAATATGGAATTATTGTGAAGTGCATCATATTAAACCGAGGCTTGACCCTTCGAATCATGAGACAACCTATACAAGGAATTATTTCCGAAAACACGTACTTCCATTAATAAAAGAGAAAAATAGTAATATACATACTACCATACAGCATCTTAGTGAAACGTTAGAGGCCGATCAAGCGTATTTAAATAGACAAGCACAAGAAATGGTCGATACAATTGTGATGTTTGATAAGGAAAGATGCCAGGTTTCATTTGAAATTAAGCTGTTTAAAACGTACGCATTTGCTTTACAAAGACGGGCCTTTCATCTAATATTAAACTATCTGTATACTGATTTACCTAAGGACTTATCCTATGTCCACGAGGAGCAATTTTTTGCATTATTGCATCGAAAAACAGGTAATGCGCAACTAGATTTTCCCTCTGGCTTAAAAGTAGAGAAGGCATATAACCAGCTAAAGTGTCACTTCCAGGATGACCTCCATACAGATTCATATCATATGTTATTAAAGATCCCAGGCAAAACTGTTTTACCTGATGGATCAGTATTCACTACTGAATACGTGGATGAATATCAAGAGCAGTCAGAACAGACCTTTATTTTACAAAGCGGGCAGGCGGCTCTTCCGTTACATATACGTACCAGAAAGCACGGAGATAAAATGCGCTGGAAAGGGCTACAGGGAAGTAAAAAGGTGAAGGATATTTTTATTGATGCAAAAATACCTCGATCTGAACGGGGCACTTGGCCAATTATCACAGATAATAATGGAGAAATCCTATGGTTGGTTGGTTTAAAAAAGGGACTACTTGAGAAACAGGCAGATAATGCCGCATTTATACAATTAAATTATGAAAAAGGCAACATGTAGGAGGAGCAGAATATGCATAATGATATTCAAGAGGTACTAATATCGGAGGAGGAAATCGCAAGCAAGTGTAAAGAGCTAGGACAACAATTAACCGAGGAATATGATGGGAGATTTCCGCTTGCAATTGGAGTTCTAAAGGGTGCAATGCCATTCATGTCTGATATTCTACGACATATGCATACCCATTTGGAAATGGACTTCATGGATGTTTCTAGCTATGGAGGAGAGATGCGCTCTTCTGGGGAAGTGAAAATCGTAAAAGATCTAGATACTAAAGTTGAAGGTCGCGATTTGCTCATAATAGAAGATATCATTGATAGTGGATTAACTCTAAGCTACTTGGTAGACCTGTTTAAGTATAGGAAGGCAAAATCAATTAAAATTGTCACATTACTAGATAAGCCATCTGGAAGAACAGCTGCAATTAAAGCGGATATAGTTGGGTTCGAAGTACCTAATGAATTTGTTGTTGGCTATGGATTAGATTATCAAGAAAAATATAGAAATTTGCCATATATAGGTGTTTTGAAACCAGAGATTTATGGTGGCGAATAATAAAAATAATCAAGTGGAAGAATGAAATAAACCTTGGAAATAAAATGCTGATTTTTCAAGTGAAATTAGTTGTATTTCAACTTTTTTATATGATACGATGTTATATAGTTTTTCCCCGCTTGGGAGGAGGTAAGTAATGAACCGGATATTTCGGAATGTGTTCTTTTGGATACTTATATTCTTCGTTATTATAGGAGTCATTGGGGTATTCAATGGACAAAATGAAGAAGCAAAACAATATAATGTAAAGCAGTTTATGGATGCTTTAAATAATGGCGAAATACAAGAAATGACGATGCAACCAGCAAATGGTATTATTCGTTTTGAAGGGACTTTAAATGATGAGGATAAAAAATTTATTGCTCAAGTTCCTGATAATACGGACATTATAGCGTCAATTACAGAGCAAGCAAACGATCAAAGTGTGCTTAACGTAGAAGAAGAAGAACAACCAAGCGCGTGGGTAACATTCTTAACAACAATGATTCCGTTCTTGATCATCGGACTGTTCTTCCTGTTTATACTTAGTCAAGCCCAAGGTGGCGGCGGCGGTGGCCGAGTCATGAACTTTGGTAAAAGTAAGGCGAAAATGTACAGTGAAGACAAGAAAAAAGTCCGTTTTAAAGATGTAGCAGGAGCAGATGAGGAAAAGCAAGAGCTTGTTGAGGTAGTGGAATTTTTGAAAGATCCACGTAAGTTCTCAGCCGTTGGTGCAAGAATCCCTAAAGGGGTACTTTTAGTAGGACCTCCGGGAACTGGTAAAACGCTACTTGCTCGTGCTGTAGCGGGTGAAGCAGGTACACCATTCTTCTCTATTAGTGGTTCTGACTTTGTGGAGATGTTTGTTGGTGTTGGTGCGTCCCGTGTACGTGATTTATTTGAAAATGCGAAAAAGAATGCGCCTTGTATTATATTTATAGATGAAATTGATGCAGTAGGTAGACAACGTGGAGCTGGACTTGGCGGTGGACATGATGAACGTGAACAAACGTTGAACCAGCTTTTAGTTGAAATGGATGGTTTTGGTGTCAATGAAGGAATTATTATCATTGCAGCAACAAACCGTGCAGATATTCTAGACCCTGCTCTGCTTCGTCCGGGACGTTTTGACCGTCAAATTACAGTTGATCGTCCAGACGTTAAAGGACGTGAAGAGGTATTACAGGTTCATGCAAGAAATAAACCATTGGCTGATAATGTAGATCTGCAAACGATAGCTATGCGTACACCAGGCTTCTCTGGTGCAGACTTAGAGAATTTACTAAATGAAGCAGCACTAGTAGCTGCTAGACAGGATCGAAAAACGATAAATATGCTGGATGTTGATGAAGCTATTGATCGTGTCATTGCTGGTCCGGCTAAGAAAAGTAGAGTTATTTCTAAGAAAGAACGCAATATTGTAGCTCACCATGAAAGTGGACACACGGTGATTGGTATGGTTCTAGATGATGCAGATATGGTTCATAAGGTTACCATTGTACCACGTGGTCAAGCTGGTGGATATGCTGTAATGTTACCGAGAGAAGACCGATACTTTATGACCAAACCGGAATTATTTGATAAAATTACTGGGTTATTAGGTGGTCGAGTTGCGGAAGAAATTATGTTCGGAGAGGTAAGTACTGGAGCACACAATGACTTTCAACGTGCTACAGGAATTGCACGTAAAATGATTACGGAGTATGGAATGAGTGATAAAATTGGGCCATTGCAGTTTACAAATGGTGGTGGTGAAGTATTCCTTGGTCGTGATCTGAACAATGAACAAAACTACAGTGATGCGATTGCTCATGAAATTGATCAAGAGATGCAGAACTTTATAAATTATTGTTATGATCGTGCGAAGAAGATTCTTACTGAGCATAAGGATAAGCTAGAGCTTATTGCCCAAACATTGCTTGAAGTAGAAACGCTAGATGCTAAACAAATAAAATCACTGTTTGAAGATGGAAAACTACCTGAACCTGATCCGATTGAAGACACAGAAAAAGATGATGAATCGGTTAAAGTAAATATCCAATCTAATGATAAAGAAGATACTCCAGAAACGTTTGAAGAGGCAAAAGCAAAAGTAGACAAGAACTTAGACAAAGATGGAATTACAACAGATAACAAGCCTACTTCAACAGATGAAATTACTACCGATAATAAGCCATCATCAAATGATGAAACGGATAACAAAAAATAACGTCATTACAAATAACTATAAATAGAAATGAATATCTAGAGTTTGAGATAAAAGTAAATAATAAACAATAGAAACGAACTATAATTAGTTGAAATTAATTATAGTTCGTTTTTTGATTAAACTAGTAGCTGAAATATGCGAGACTCCTTGAAAAAGAAGAGCGCTTTTCCTGCGAGCGATTTATAACAGACGAATCCTCTCTTATTTTGCGGGAACAGCATGATTCCAAAGCTTCACTTGGCCACGTGTATTTCTTTGCCAAGGTAGCTGAGACCGTTCCACGGAATGCGAACATATTTCATGCGTGTTGCGGTAATTATACTCCTATAAGTATTCGTATATTTCCAAGCTCATTCCTTCCTAAGAGCTTATTGCCATAAAGTTTATAGTCTGTTTGTTATATATTCATAACTATGTATGGTATATTAAAAAATGAAATTATGTTGCAGACTAATTGTAAATTTTGTCGTAGAGAAAGGTATGGGAAAGCATGTTGTTTGTACTTGATGTGGGTAACACTAACACAGTATTAGGTGTATTTGAAGGAGATCAATTAAAGCACCAATGGCGGATAAAAACGGATCGTTATAAAACAGAGGATGAGTTCGGCATGCTTGTCAAATCGTTGTTTGACCATAAAGAAATTACACTTTCGGATATGAAGGGTATTATCATTTCATCTGTTGTTCCACCCATTATGTTTGCTTTGGAGAAAATGTGTAAAGACTATTTTCATCTGGAGCCTATGATAATTGGGAAGGAGTCGGTTCATTCCTTTCTAAAGATGCGTTATCCTAACCCTAGAGAAATTGGAGCAGATCGTATAGTAAATGCAGTAGGCGCAATCGAAACATTTGGTGCACCATTAATAATAATTGATTTTGGGACGGCAACTACGTTTTGCTATATCAATGATCAACAAGAATATCATGGTGGTGTCATATCTCCTGGTATAAATATATCGATGGAAGCACTGTATAGTAAGGCTTCTAAGTTACCGAAAATTGAAATTCAAGCCCCTGATCATGTTGTTGGTTCGTCCACGGTTGAGGCAATGCAATCGGGTGTATTCTACGGCTATGTTGGACAAGTTGATGGCATTGTCAGACGAATTGAAGCGGAAATGGGTGTGAATGCAAAAGTAGTTGCTACTGGCGGCTTGGCTTCGTTAATTGCTCATGAATCCCAGACTATACAGCATGTAGATCCATATCTAACGTTAAAGGGGCTTTATCTCATTTATCATAAAAATAAGCAATTATAAGAATAAGGTTAATTAGAAAGGAGTTTTACAACATGAAGGACTTTATAATTAAAGCTACAGCATATAATGGAATGGTTCGTGCTTACGCGACAACTTCTACAGATACGGTAGAAGAGGCAAGAAGAAGACACGATTCATGGGCAACAGCATCTGCTGCTCTTGGTAGAACGATAACGATTGCAGGTATGATGGGAGCTATGCTGAAAGGAGAGGACTCCATTACGACAAAGGTAATGGGAGATGGCCCCTTAGGAGGTATTATTGCAGATGCGAATGCAAAGGGTGAGGTTCGAGGATATGTGGTAAATCCACATGTTGATTTTGAATTAAATGCAAATGGAAAATTAGATGTGGCAAGAGCTGTTGGTACTGAAGGTAATATAAGCGTGATTAAAGATTTAGGATTAAAAGATTTTTTCACGGGAGAGGTTCCGATTATTTCCGGGGAAATTAGCGAAGATTTTACGTATTATTTTGCTAATTCTGAGCAAGTTCCTTCAGCTGTTGGTGCTGGTGTATTGGTGAATCCAGATCATAGTATTCTAGCTGCAGGGGGGTTCATAGTACAGGTTATGCCTGGTGCTAGTGAAGAAGTGATTAGTCAGTTAGAGGAGAAAATTCAAGAATTGCCACCGATTTCTACATTGATTCGTGAAGGAAATACACCTGAACAAATTCTGCATCGGTTATTTGGAGAGAATCAAGTAAAAATTCATGAAACCGTTCCTATGGAATTTCGCTGCAAATGTTCAAAAGAACGACTTGAGCGAGCAATAAAAGGGTTGGGTGATAAAGAAATTCAAAATATGATTGATGAAGATCATGGGGCAGAGGCAAGTTGCCATTTCTGTAATCAAACATATCAGTTTACGGAGGAAGAGTTAGAAGCTTTAAAAGGGTAGTATTTTGAAGAGGCTGTCTCATTGTGTCGAATTGAATGTGCTAAAATCCTTTTGATTGATGTTGGAGACAGCTCATTTGTAGATTTGTAAAACTGAGAAAGTAGTTCGTTAAGTTAACAAGTGTTGAATAATACCTTGTTCAGCGTACAGGGGGAGCTAGTATCCATGTCGAAAAAACTATTGCTAGGTGTCATTATAATACTTTTAATAACGAATATTGCTACTTTATTAATTTGGCGTAATGAAGGGGTTAATGTTGGCGATGGAAGGAAGTTGAGTAGTAATGATGAGGTGGCAATCATTGGAAATGATGACATCAGCTTCGCTCAATGGAGTGACTCGCTTCGAAACAACTATGGAAAAAAGCATTTACGATCAATGATAGATCAAGCAGTTGTACAACAATTAGCAGCGGACAAAGGACTAAAAATTAGTGATAAGGTTATAGCTAGAGAAATAGCTATGTTAACTACGATGCAGGGTGTGACTTCAGCGTCAACTTATGAAAAGTTAGAGAAGCAATGGGAAGAAGATATTACATACAGGTATCAATTGGAAATGCTTTTAACAGAGGGGACACCTATTCCAGAGCAAGAAATAAAGAATCATTATAATACATATGGTGATCAATATAACTTTACATCTTCTATGCAAATTTCACATATCGTAGTAGATAATATGGAAACAGCAAATAAAGTTTATCAAGAATTGGAATCAGGTGCCTCATTCAAGCTATTAGCTCGAGAATATTCAATTGATGAATCCTCTAAAGCAGAAGGTGGATATCTTGGCTTTATTTATACAACTAGTCAATTCTTTCCTAATGGCTATGCAGAAGTTGCTGAGAATATAGAAGAGCATTCTTATAGTAAACCATTTGTAGCTGATGATGGTGTGGTAATTCTTTATCTTCATCGCAAGCTACCATCTATTACATTTACGTATGAAGAGATGAAACCGTATATAAAGAGTGAATTAGCATTACATAAACAAAACCAGTCGTTAGATGCCACTCCACTATGGGAAGAGATGGAGATTGATTGGTTATATGGAGAAGAATAGCACGTAACAATAGTCGATGGACAAAATAAGTAGACGAATGCCTAAATATTCCGTATTAGTTGACATTTAGCTGGGTAAAACGTACATTATAATTAATCATACAAAATAACTAGGAATTAGGAGGGGATGTAGTGAAGGTAGCTAATAATATAGCTGAACTTATTGGTGGAACACCAATAGTAAAATTAAATAATGTGACAGACGCTGACAGTGCTGACATCTATGTGAAGCTTGAATTTATGAACCCAGGTAGCTCTGTTAAGGATCGTATTGCCTTAGCAATGATCGAGGCGGCTGAAAAGTCTGGAGAATTGGAAGCAGGAGATACCATTATTGAACCGACTAGCGGTAATACAGGTATCGGTTTAGCGATGGTAGCTGCAGCAAAGGGGTATAAGGCTGTGCTTGTAATGCCTGACACGATGAGTCAAGAGCGCCGCAATCTTTTACGCGCCTATGGTGCAAAACTTGTGTTAACTCCTGGAGCTGAGGGGATGAAAGGCGCTATTAATAAAGCGGAAGCATTACAAAAAGAGAATGGTTATTTTATGCCACAGCAATTCAATAATGAAGCAAATCCGGAAGTCCATGCAAGGACGACAGGTAGAGAAATTGTAGAGCAAATGGGTGATGGCCTAGATGCATTCGTCTCAGGGATTGGTACAGGAGGAACCATAACAGGAGCTGGAAAAGTTTTGAAAGAAAACTTTGAGGGAATAAAGATTTATGCGGTAGAACCTTCTGCTTCTGCTGTGCTATCGGGGGCTACTCCTGGACCTCATAAAATTCAAGGAATTGGTGCTGGTTTCGTACCAAAAATATTAGATACAGACATCTACGATGAAATTTTACGCATCGAGAATGAAGAAGCCTTTGCAACTTCTAGAGAAGTAGCTACTACCAACGGAATTCTTGGTGGCATTTCTGCAGGAGCTGCTGTTGCAGCTGCGAAGCAGGTGGCGAAGAAACTAGGGAAAGGGAAAAAGGTTCTTGCTATTTTCCCAGATAATGGAGAAAGGTATTTATCGACTCCGCTTTATCAATTTGAAGAAGAATAATTAATGCGATTGTCCTTCGCCAGTATCTAATATTTGATACTGGCTTTTTCATTGTTTAGGAAATTATAAAAGAGTGTTGAGCTGCGTCCAGCTCCAACGCCTAGAAACGAGGCGAGTTCATGAATGAACCTACGATAATTCAACATCAGCTCGCAAGCACACCGTGATTCCTTTATCTTCGTTGACTCGCTCCAGTCGCTACATTTCTAATCGGGTGCTTTTGTTCTTGTTTATAGTGGGTCGCCTGCTTGCTTGTTCTGTGATACGATTAAGGGAGAAAATGTCAGGAAAGAAGGTACGGGGCAGTATGAAACTAATTACAAAAGTGAAAACCTACGATCTAAATGAACGTACACATATAATGGGGATATTAAATGTTACTCCAGATTCCTTTTCTGATGGAGGAAGCTTCAACACAATTAACAAAGCAGTAGAACACGCTGTGAAAATGGAGGAGCAAGGAGCGGATATTATTGATATTGGTGGAGAATCTACTCGGCCAAATCATGAACCAGTTTCTCAAGAGGAGGAAATTAAACGCGTAGTTCCCATTATTAAGGCTGTGAAAGAGAAAATAAAAATACCGATATCCATTGATACATATAAAGCTGAGACAGCAAAAGCTGCAATTGAAGCTGGTGCAGATATTATTAATGATGTATGGGGTGCAAAAAAAGAACCGGCGATTGCTCAAGTTGCAAGTGAGTATCAAGTACCTATCATTCTCATGCATAATCGAACGGATTTAGATTATAACAATATCATTGAGGACATGTTGAATGATATACAAGAAAGTATAGATATAGCATTACAAGCTGGCGTGTTGGACCATAATATTATCATTGATCCAGGTATTGGATTTGCTAAAACAGCTGAAGACAATTTGCTCGTGCTGAATCAATTGGAGGTATTCCAAGAATTAGGCTATCCGCTACTATTGGCAACTTCAAGAAAAAGGTTTATTGGGAATATCCTAAACGTACCACCTGAAGAAAGAGACGTAGGAACAGGTGCAACTACTTGCTTAGGAATTATGAAGGGTGCCAATATGGTGCGTGTTCATGATGTGAAAACAAATATAGAGCTTGCGCAGATGATGGATGCAATGCTGGGCGTGAAAAGAGGTTGACACATGGATAAAATATATTTAAATAACTTACAATTTTACGGTTTCCATGGTTTACTTCCTGAGGAAAACAAACTTGGCCAGCGTTTTCACGTAGATGCTACTTTGTTTTTAGATTTATCTAAAGCCGGAAGTAGTGATAATATGTATCAGTCCATACATTATGGACAAGCCTATGCGTATATAAAGGAAGTAGTCGAAGGCGAAGCCAAGAATCTAATCGAAGCAGTTGCCGAAAGCATAGCCAATAAGCTCTTAACCTCCTTCGATTTACTGGAGGCTTGTACGATTAAAGTTATTAAACCAGATCCACCAATAGCGGGTCACTATCACTCTGTTGCGGTGGAAATACATAGGGAGAAAACGACGAAATGAATAAGGCATATCTTGCATTAGGAACCAATATTGAACCAAGAATTCAATATTTAGAAAGCTGTTTATATGAACTAAGTAAACATCCAGACATATCAATAATAAATCAATCATCCATTTATCAAACAGTTCCAGTAGGGTATACGGATCAAGCCGATTTTCTTAACATGGTAATTGAGATAAAAACGACACTTGCATCATTAGAGTTACTGGATTATTGTCAGCAACTAGAGCGTGAATTGGGAAGGGAACGGACGATTCGTTTTGGTCCGCGAACAATAGACCTTGACATTTTGCTGTATAATCAAGAAAATAATAAAACGGAGCGATTAATTATTCCGCACCCGCGAATGCATGAGCGTGCATTCGTGCTTATTCCATTAAATGAAATAGCACCAGATATAGTAATACCAGTAAAGGAAAAGCGTGTTGCTGATTTAATAGAAGAGCTTCCGGGAAATGACATAAAGGGTGTAGCTATATGGACAAAAAACGAATCGGCAGACGAATAAAAGCATTTCGTAAATTAAAAGGATATACTCAAATAGATTTTGCAAAAGCATTAGGCGTTCCTCTTTCCGCAATTGGTGGTGTAGAACGTGGCTCGAAGGAATTATCAGAGGAATTACTAGATAAAGTTGCTGAGACATTATCCGTTTCTAAGGAGGAGCTGACATTACAAGAAGTACCACAAGAGGATAATAAATTCTTGGATGGCTTACCAAACGAAAAAAATGAAGAAATTAGGTAGGGGGATGAGCGATCCAAAATGGAAGCCTCATTGGCACTAATTGTTAAAAGTAGCTATGGAGGTAATTCGTAAGCATTCTGCCTAGTATCGGGTCTACGTGAAAATGGTAAGGAAAGGCGACGTTAATAAAGCTGAAACGCATGCAGATCTACTAGTATTTTATATGCTAATGCGAATGAATAAGAGGAAGTAAATAGAGCTTCCTAAATTCAAAGGATTTCAAAATCTGTCAGTAACCTCTGGTAGGTTTTTACCATTAATTGCGAAAGCTTGAGGCATGAAAGATTTATCTAAATCAGCTATACTTACATAATAGATAAGGACTGGAGTGATAAAGGTGACAGAGGAATTAAATGAACATATGCGAGTTCGGCGTGAAAAGCTCGAGCAGATTATAGACCAAGGAATAGATCCTTTCGGTGGGAAATTCACACGAACTCATGTAGCAAACGAATTAAAAGAATTATATGATCGTTATTCAAAGGAAGAGTTGGAAGAAAAGGAAGAAAAGGTGACCATTGCCGGAAGAATGATGACCAAACGCGGAAAAGGAAAAGCAGGCTTTGCTCACATTCAAGACATTAGTGGTCAAATTCAGTTATATGTTCGTAAAGATAAGATAGGCGAAGAAGCTTATGAGATTTTTAAGTCAAGTGATATGGGAGATATAATCGGGGTTACTGGGATAATGTTCAAAACTAAGGTTGGTGAACTGTCTGTTAAAGTAACTGAGTTTCACCTATTAACAAAATCATTACGACCATTACCTGAGAAGTACCATGGCTTAAAAGATATTGAACAGCGTTATCGACAACGTTATTTAGACTTGATTACGAATATGGAAAGTAAAGAAACGTTTGTGTTAAGAAGTAAAATAATTCAAGCGATGCGCAGATATTTAGATGGACAAGGTTTCTTAGAGGTAGAGACCCCGATGTTACATGGTATTCCTGGTGGTGCTTCTGCTCGTCCGTTTGAAACGCATCATAATGCATTAGACATCCCTTTGTATATGCGAATTGCTATTGAGCTTCATTTGAAAAGGCTAATTGTGGGTGGATTGGAAAAAGTCTATGAAATTGGACGTGTTTTCCGAAATGAGGGTGTTTCAACTAGACATAACCCTGAATTTACAATGATCGAGCTCTATGAAGCATATGCCGATTATCATGATATCATGTCCCTTACCGAAAATTTAGTTGCTCATATTGCGAAAGAAGTACTTGGTTCTACAACGGTAGCGTATGGAGATTATGAAATTAATCTAGAACCAGAATGGACAAGGCTACACATGGTTGACGCGGTTAAGAAGAAGACGGGTGTAGATTTCTGGAAGCATATGACTGATGAAGAGGCTCGGGCATTAGCGAAGGAGCATGGAGTTGAAATAACGGATACTATGACTTTTGGGCATGTAGTTAATGAATTCTTTGAACAAAAAGTTGAAGAAGGACTAATACAGCCTACGTTTATTTACGGTCACCCTGTAGCCATTTCTCCTTTAGCTAAGAAAAATAAAGAGGATGATCGTTTTACCGATCGATTTGAGTTGTTTATTGTTGGCCGTGAACATGCTAATGCATTTAGTGAGCTAAATGACCCAATTGATCAACGTGAACGTTTTGAAGCACAGGTGAAAGAACGTGCAGAAGGAAATGACGAAGCCCATCTTATGGATAGTGATTTCTTAGAAGCGTTAGAATACGGAATGCCACCAACGGGTGGTCTGGGTATAGGTATTGATCGTTTAGTAATGTTATTAACGAATTCCCCGTCTATTCGGGATGTGTTATTGTTCCCGCAAATGCGGAATAAATAGATGGTTAGCAGAGAAAGTGGATTATTCCCTTTCTCTGCTTTTTTATAAGTGCGCCAGGCATGGCGACTATCTAGGTGGTGAAAGTCCACTGTGGAGGTACACATCAACCAACCACTAGAGAAGCGCAAGGTGTTTATCGTGAGAAGTCAGTCGACGCCATAGTAGTGATGAAAAAAATCATGAAGGGCTGAACCATTTATAGTGACGCCATGAAATGCACGAAGGATAGACTTCTGAATGTGTTAATGATGAAAGTATGAGCGTATCTCAGGAGGATAGTCAAAATAGAAGTGTTCTTCGTCACGTGAAAGGAAAGGAGAAACGAGTGTGGGGCAAAGAGGTATTCCTTTTGTCTTAGACCGTTATCTAAAAGTACACACGGAGATATAAATTGAACCGCCGTATACGGGAACCGTATGTACTGGTGGTGCGAGAGGGGCGATAAGCTCTTAGCTTCTCCCTCTACTCGATTTAGGAAGGTATATAATTTGCCGCGCCCAGAAACGAAGTGACTTTACGAATCGCCTTACGATAAATCATCATCGGCTCGCAAGCTCGCCGTGCTTCCTTTATCTTCGTTGACTCGCACCAGTCGCTACGTTTCTATTCGGTCGCTTGCGTTTTTTCTCCCTATATATAGAAGATTAACGTTTAATGGTTACATTGTACAAAGCATAATTCAAACGATATTCACGTTTTATTTAGTTGGAATTGGGTACATTATTTATAATAGATAACGAATTAAAATAGGCTTATTTAAATATTAGAATTTAATAAAGAGTACAAATTAATATTTTGTCTTATTTTCTTTACAAAACCCCTTGATTTCATATTACAAACGTGGTAAATTTAATAACGTTGCTTCACAAGGCAACTGCCAATGCAATTCATAAAATGAATAAAAAAAGTGTTGACACTCAATGCTTTGCATGGTATATTAATAAAGTCGCCAATTTGAACAGCGAAAAAGTTAAGTGAAAAAAGTTCTTGACTTGAGTTGATCAAACTGGTATAATGAAAGAGTTGCTGTCGCAAAAGCAGCAAACTAATTTGCTCTTTGAAAACTGAACAAAACAACCAGTATGTCAAGAGGAAAACATGCAACTGTTTTTTCTTAAAAATAACCAGAAGGAAACTTCTGGAGTAAGCTAAGACATCATAATTAACGGTGTTAATTATGAACAAACTTTTTTGGAGAGTTTGATCTTGGCTCAGGACGAACGCTGGCGGCGTGCCTAATACATGCAAGTCGAGCGCGGGAAGCAGGCAGATCCTCTCCGGAGGTGACGCCTGTGGAACGAGCGGCGGACGGGTGAGTAACACGTGGGCAACCTGCCTGTAAGATTGG
>NZ_BAAACY010000051.1:0-7897 GCF_039521925.1 Virgibacillus salarius
TTGTCATAAGTAATAGGTTGACTTTTTTTACAATGGGTAAAGTGAAAATCGCTATCCGTGCGTATAAAAGTAGCTGTGTTACTTCATGCTAGCGTTGTAGAGCCTGATAATAGCGAAGGCCGGCCACTTCAACTCCTGTGGGAAATGTTTGACCTGAAGATCCACTTTTTTGAGCGGGTTTTGCTAAAAAAGTTAGCGGAAGGACAAACCCCACGGAAAGGGAAGTGGGCAGCCGGAGTGGTGGTCAAGCAAGCAGTAGCTATTATTCCATAATAGCTACTAGAGGAAGCGTAAACCTGAGCATTTAGTGATAAGGACTGAGCGAATTTTGCTAGTTGGCTATTGTACGTCATTCATCTATCTATTTTTCATGAAGGATGTAACAAAGCTGTTTTACAATGTTTACAATATGGTTAGGAGGAGGTGCTGAGTTGATGAGTAATGAATGGAAAGCAACATTTGGGTCGTGGGTACAAGCGATTGGAACAACCTTATCAGCAATAGGCTCAACCCCCTCTATAAATATACCAGCTCCCTTGGCGAAGGAACTGAATTTAGTTGGAAATGTAATGCAAGCAACTGGAAATTCTTTAGTGGCAGATAGTATTGATCACTTTACACTTAATAAACTAGGCAATGAGATTCAAGCAATTGGTAACTCAACAGTTATTACTGGAATTGTTATTGATTTTAATGAAAAAATAAAGAATGATTTAAATATCAAAGGTAATTTACTTCAAGCTTTAGGTGGTGGAGTAGCACTAGCGGACGCTCTAGGACATGAGCCAAATGAAAATGAACTTAGTAATATTTATGGTAATTTACTTCAAGCTATCGGTAATTCGCTACAAGCTCTATCGGGAAGAACTGGCGATGACGCGCAAGAAGTAAATGCTATTGGAAGTTGGATTCAAGCAATCGGGTCGGTGATTTCGGCATTAGGGCAGACCAAATAGCGAAAACAAGATTGACATCTTCCCAACATAAACAAGGGGTATAATAGAATAGGAAATTTTGAGTATCAGTGCTACGCCGAGACAAAGCAGAGAATTCACAGATCAGGTTTAGTCATTTGGAAATTGATATTCCATCAAGTGAATCTATCGGTAGAAATAATTTGTTAATTCCTAAAGGTTTATTAGTGCATCATTCATGGATGATGTGCTTGTTGAGATAATCGCAGCGCCATAAGCGACATATCTCCCGCATTTAACTGGCAGTAAGCCCCTCACATCAAGCAATAAAGCGAAACTAATATGGGTAAATGGAGGATCAACTGCCAGTAAATGTCCGATTGGTTCTAGGCCTTTAGGTCATACCCTTGTGGTACTACCAATCCGTGGGGAAAACAAAACCCCCGCGGATTGAAGTTTTACTTTATATAAATCTTGGCCTCTTCGTACATACTAAGGATTATGAAGGATAGGGGGATTAGATGAAACAGCCTGCAATGTTTTTAGATCGTGATGGAGTTATCAATGAAGTATTAACAGAACGTGTGAAATTTGTAAATCAGCCAGAGGATTTTTACCTGCTTGATGGTGTAGGAGAGGCTATCAACCTATTCAATCATTTAGGGTATAAAGTTTTTGTAGTTACGAATCAAGGTGGACTTGGTCTTGGTTATATGAACGAAGCAGCATTACATCAAGTACACCAAAGAATGAAGGAAGAAATAGCCGAATTTCATGGAGTCATTGATGATATTGCCTATTGTCCTCATAAACCGCATGCTAACTGTGCATGCCGTAAACCTCAACCGCAAATGATTTACGATTTAGCCAGGAAGCATGCAATTGATCTTCGTCATAGTTATATGGTGGGAGATAGAGAAATGGATATAGAGGCTGGAAAAAAGGCAGGAGTAAATACAATACTCGTTGGAGATCGTCGACATGCACAACAGCCTACTGCTGACCTTGAGTTTAAAGATTTATGGCATGTAGCTCATTATTTTAAATGGAATACGAACACTTAAACAAGCCTCTTTAGAGAAGGATTCTCTGTGGGAATAGCGAATCTAATGAATCCTTACTGAGGAGGTAGCTTATGTAATATAATGTCATTATTGTTGGAGTAGGACTAGCGAGAATTGTTACTGCAAGTGAGGTTGCGTGGAGGGAGACGCATGTTGTTATTAGACCAAGAACCGGAGCAATCTTTTGGGTAAGCATGGTAGTCATTTGATGGTCTGTTTTTAGTTAGTTAATTCACCAGAGCAGCGAAGAATGCGAATTCATGATTCGAGAGCATTGGGGTCAAAAACTTCTTCGTATAGATGCAATAGAAAGGCAGATTCAAGCGAGAGATCGTGAAATAGATAATACATTTTCAAAAGATGTACAGGTAACAGCAATAAGGGGTTCAAGAGAATATGTCGGAGATAAGTTTATTCTCGTAGCATCACCGCATAAAATTTTAGATAGTAAAAATGGTCCGCTCATTGCAGTTCGGCTATATATACTGAGTAGAAAAACATTAGGTGGATTACAAACAGATCTATTCGGACATGTATTGGACGTTTCAGGTGAATGTATACAGGACTTATATGCAGTTAGAGAAGTAACGGTTTTGGTGGTGGAGGTATGCATGATTACCATTCTTTGAAAGATCCGTTTGTTGGGGGGCGCTTATTCACTGATAAGAGAGAAGGTGAAGCGTTAATCAACGAATTATGAAGTTGTAACATAGCAGATATGATATTTGTCATGTACGCTCCTTGATATTTATGTCTTCTTATCATTAGGTAAAACCTTTACGATGATAGGAAAAGATAGTAACTAGGAGGAAAACATGAGTAGACAGAAACAAACTCAATTAAGAAAAAGTGTTGCAGTTTTTGCAAATTCGGATGTAAGGCGAAGTGTCATCCAACTCGTTAATACGATTCTTCCATTTTTAGTTCTCTGGTTTCTTGCTTATCAAAGTCTGTCCATTTCTATTTGGCTTACGCTTGGACTGGCAGTTGTGGCATCAGGGTTTGTTATTCGGATATTTATTATTTTCCATGATTGCACACATAGTTCTTTTTTCAAGAGCCCAAAAGCAAATCGAATGGTGGGTACACTCACAGGAATTATTACATTGTTTGCCTTTGAAAAGTGGAAACGTAGTCATGCGATACATCATGCGACGAGTAGCAATCTAGATAAACGTGGTACAGGTGATGTATGGGTAATGACAGTTAACGAATATAAGGAAGCATCTTTTTGGAGAAGACTCGCCTATCGTCTTTATCGAAATCCCATAATTATGTTTGGATTAGGACCATTATATCTTTTTTTACTATCGAATCGGTTTAACAGAAAAGGTGCAAGACGTAAGGAACGTTTAAATACGTATTTCATTAATTTGTCCATCGTAGTCATCTATGCCTCACTAATTTGGATAGTTGGATGGCAAGCCTTTCTCATTATTCAATTACCAATTCTTTTCTTATCCGGCTCGCTAGGTATCTGGCTCTTTTATGTACAACATCAATTTGAAGATTCCTATTTTGAAAACGAAGCAGAATGGGATTACGTAAAAGCTGCTGTGGATGGAAGTTCATATTATAAGCTGCCAAAAATAATACAATGGGTGACGGGAAATATTGGCTATCACCATGTACATCATTTGAGTCCAAAAGTTCCTAATTACCACTTAGAAGATGCTCATGAATCAACACCACCTCTGCAAAAAGCAACAACGATTACATTGTTAACTAGTTTGCAATCCATTCGATTCCGTCTGTATGATGAAGCTTCACGAACATTTATCAGCTTTAAAGAATTGAAGACATTGCAGAAAAACACGAATGTGAATATTTCTATGAAAACAAGTGTTCAAGAGAAATAATTGTAACATTCGCCAGTAATGAAAAAAGAAGATAAAGAAACTCCGAACTATAATCCTAGTGTATAGAAGTTATATCCGGATAGTAGTTCGGTATTTTTTTGAAATGGTGTTGAATCCTATCGAAAGGAATGAGTTGGCACGAAAATATTGCTATACTTAATACATCAGCTTAAGGAGGGCAAACAATGCAAAATTGGTATCATATATTCCCAAAAAATACAGGATTAAGTGCATTTGCATGGGTTGTTTTTTGTTTATTGCCCTTTTATTTTATTATTCGTTCTTCATCACTTTTGGAAGTTGGTATAGGTATTGTATTAATTGTGTGCTTCTTTACCACCTATCGGCTTTCTTTTATAAAAAAAGGCTGGACGGTTTATTTTTCCGTTAGTATCCAAATGGCGATAAGTATTGGGATGACTTTATATTTTGGGTATGTTTATTTTTCGTTGTTTCTAGCATTTTTTATTGGTAATTTGGAAAGTAAAAATGGATTTATCACATTATATGTTATTCATTTAGTTTCAACTATATCGGCAGTTAGTCTTGGTTTTTATATACAAAGTACCCTCTTTTTATCACAGCTGCCGTTTATTGCGATAACCGTTTTTGGTGTCATCCTCTTACCTTTTACACTTTATAATCGGAATAAACAGGATAAATTAGAGCACCAGTTAGAGGATGCAAATCGGAAAATTTCACAATTGATGGTTATAAAAGAGCGTCAGCGAATTGCAAGGGATTTGCATGATACCTTAGGACAAAAGCTATCGCTTATTGGTTTGAAAAGTGATCTAGCAGGTAAGCTAGTTACGATTGATCCACAATCGGCTAAAAATGAATTGCAGGATATTAATCAAACAGCTAGGACAGCGTTAAAAGAAGTAAGAGACTTGGTTTCGGAAATGAAAAGAGTCAAGTTAAAAGAAGAAATTATTCATGCTCGACAGATGATGGATGCTGCACAAATGCAGTTACATACAGACATCAATGCTGACTTTATAAAAACTCCCATTTTAGTAGAGAATGTATTGAGTATGTGCCTGAAAGAAGCTGTCACCAATGTGGTAAAGCATAGTTATGCTACCGATTGTTATATTAATGTACATCAAACAGCGAGTGCGTGGATGATGGAGATTAAAGATAATGGAGTAGGTAATGCAAAGATGTTGCAAGATAATAAAGGGAATGGGCTTCGTGGTATAAAAGAACGTTTAGAATTTGTAAATGGGAACCTGGAAATTACAGGCACAAAAGGGACTGTATTAACTATTCGTATCCCAAATGTCATCAAACAATCAGAAACGGGAGAGGAGAAGGTAGAATGATACGAATTGTTCTGGCTGAAGATCAAACGATGTTATTAGGTGCATTAGGTGCATTACTAAATTTAGAAGAGGACATAGAAATTGTTGGTAAGGCAAGTAATGGAGAAGAAGCAGTTCGATTAGTTAAGGAGCAACAGCCAGATATATGTATGATGGATATTGAAATGCCAATAAAAAGTGGTTTGGATGCTGCTGAAGAATTAAAAGATAATAATTGCAAGGTAATCATCTTAACAACCTTTGCTAGAACTGGTTATTTTGAACGTGCTAGAAACGCTAAGGTAAGTGGGTATTTATTAAAAGATAGTCCCAGTGAGGAATTAGCCAATTCTATACGAGTTATCGTAAGTGGGCGTAAGGTCTATTCCCCAGAGCTTATTGATTTGGCTTATAAGAATGAAAATCCATTAACAGAACGTGAGGAACAAGTTATACGCCTATTAGCGGTAGGGAAAAATACCAAAGAGATTGCTAAGGAATTATATATTACCACAGGTACCATTCGGAATTATATTTCCGTAATATTGGACAAATTAGAAGTTGGAAATCGGATCGAGGCAATTGCAAAGTTGAAGGATTCGGGATGGATTGAGTAAGGTCTGATTTGATGAAAAAACCTCCCTAAGTAAGGGAGGTGATAACTGACTTAAGCTAGACGCTCAATTCTTTCATCTAAATTTGGATGGGTTGAAAAGATAGAAGATTTTTTAGCCCCGTTTATTTTTAGAGTAGAAATCGAAGTTTCGTCACCTCGAACACGGTTTGTATACATACGTAAACATTCGAGAGCATGTCTCATTTTATCTTTACCAGCCAGGTCTGCACCACCTCTGTCAGCATGAAATTCCCTGTGTCTTGAATATGCAAATACAACGAGACTTCCTAGGACAGAGAAGACAATCTGGAAGAGGATAATCGCGATGAAATGGACGATTGGTGCTAATTCCTCTTTAACAAAACGAGAGACAATAAAAGCCGCAATTCGAGCTAAGAACACAACAAAGGTATTCACGATACCTTGTAAGAGTGTCATCGTTACCATATCTCCATTGGCAACGTGAGCTACCTCGTGGGCAATAACACCCTCAACAGCATCATCATCCATTTCCTGTAATAAACCAGTAGATACTGCTACTAAGGAGCGTTTTTTCGATGGTCCAGTAGCAAATGCATTGACTTCACGTGAATCGTAAATGCCGACTTCCGGCATATGCATTAATCCGGCAGCTCGAGATAAGTGATGTACTTTCTCTACTACTGCTCTTTCATATTCTGACATTGGTTTTTCAGGATTAATGACGCGGACACCCATCATTCGTTTTGCCATCCAACGTGAGATAGCTAATGAAATGAATGATCCTGTAAAACCAATAATCGCACTAAAAATTAATAATGTGCCTAAATGAAGTGTTCCGTCCGCCTGAATATAGTTCCATGTACCAGGAATGAGCGTAAAAATAATCGTGATTGTTGCTAGAACTAAAATGTTCGTTAACAAAAAGTAAAATATTCGTTTTCCCACATTCTCACCCTTTACCTATAATCTGTATCTGTGGATCATTCACATTCATTATATTATGTAGCCCGTCGCCTTACAACAAATTTTATAGATGTATTTTTGGAAGGTTTAGGATAGGCGATAGATCCTTGTAAAAACCCAATATTTAATTATAGTTACTTTTTATAATAAAATTACTTGACATAAGTTTATGGTTATTTTACTATAGTTACATAAAGTAATTAACTTTTTAATGAATAGCCAGAATTAATTCTTTTGGTTGGTTTGTAATAACGATTACTTTATCGAATAAATCAGAACAGCAAGGAGATATTAAGGAATATGAAATTTCTTGATAAAATAGCTGAAAAACTTTTTACAAAGGAGCGTAATTCGATGAGCAATGTAAAATTAGCTGTAATCTACTATAGTTCTACAGGAACGAACTACGAGTTAGCTAAATGGGCTGAGGAAGCTGGGAAAGAATCAGGAGCTGAAGTAAGGTTGGTGAAAGTTCCTGAACTTGCACCAGAAGCTGCAATTGAGTCAAACCCTGCTTGGAAAGCTCACTATGATGCAACAAAAGATGTAAAAGAAGCTACATCCGATGATATTGAATGGGCTGATGCAATCATTTTCTCAACCCCTACTCGATTTGGTAACGTGGCTTCACAGATGAAACAATTTATAGATATGCAGGGTGGTCTTTGGGGAGCAGGTAAAACGGTTAACAAAGTAGTAAGTGCGATGTCATCTGCCAGCAATCCGCATGGTGGTCAAGAAGCTACCATTTTATCACTGTACACATCGATGATGCACTGGGGAGCTATAATTGTACCTCCAGGATATAGTGACCAAGTAATCTTTGGAGCTGGTGGAAATCCATATGGTACAAGTGTAACCCAAGGACAAGACGGAAAAATGGTAGAGGATGTAGAAGCTGCTGTTAAGCATCAAGCAAAACGTACAGTTGAAGTAGCTGAAAAAGTTAAATAGTTTGGAGAATAGTATAAGCTGGTCAAATCTTTGATGATTTGACCAGCTTTTTTAGATGCGCCAGGCATGGCGACTATCTAGGGTGTGAGAGGGGCGAGAAGCTCTTAGCTTCTCCCTTTACTCGTAAGTTAAGAAAGTATAAAATCAGTGCAATGACTGCGTTAAGCGAAGTAGTTATTTTGAAATGTTTGATGTATATTGGCAATGCTCCGACTAATTACTTCGCTTTCCGCGGGCA
>NZ_BAAACY010000052.1:0-348 GCF_039521925.1 Virgibacillus salarius
AAAAGAAAAGAATTCAACCAAGATTACAACAGGCTTTTTCTAATAATGGGGAAGGCTTCTATGTGTATGCGCCAAAACAAAGAGGAAAGGTGAAGGACCAACTGCGTTATATTGGCCGCTATATTCGTCGACCAGCGATTGGGAACAATCGTATCGAGGAATATGATGGTCAACATGTGACATTCAAATATATGGATAAAGTAGACGGTAAAGAAAAACATGAGACCGTAACGGTAGAAGAATTCATTATTCGATTAATACGTCATATTCCTAATGAACAGTTCAAGACAATTCGTCACTATGGGGTGTATTCTAGAAGGAGTAAGAGCTTAAGCAAAAAGCTATTAG
>NZ_BAAACY010000052.1:418-611 GCF_039521925.1 Virgibacillus salarius
TGTGTGCTCGCATTGCGACAATTACTATGAATACAAGGGAGAAGTGTGTCTAGAGAATGGGAAATTAGAAATAAAGATTGCATTCACAAAAGAAGCAAGGAATTATTTAGAAAGGTTGATTCACTATCGCACAGACCAACAAACGACGCAAAAAAGGGAAGAAGAAAAAAGGAACCGACCACTTACGTCCAAA
>NZ_BAAACY010000052.1:671-7975 GCF_039521925.1 Virgibacillus salarius
AGAAGAAAAGATACCGTATAACGTAGTAGAAGAGTTTGATTTGATGGATGGCGGAGACCCAACTACGCCACCAAGATTCAGCTGTGAACAATGTGGAGGAGAAATGTACCCGGAGTATTATAAAGGAGTACAAGGACACGAATACAAACTATCGGATGTGCTCTAGCTATGGGAAACAGGAAAGGACCGGGCTGGTTTTTGCCCGGTTTTTCTTATGTTTTGCTGCTGTTAAAGGGCGCTTACCCCTTGTTTGTAGACTTCCTATTTAAAAACTCCTCTTATGATTAGAAAAAGCTCCTACAATTTAAGCTTTAGTTAATAAGTACGCTCCATTTATTAACGGCTAGTAGCCTCTGTTTCCTTTTGTTACGCAGACAACTCAAATTTACAATAATTTTAAATATAGCTCCTACATGAACTAGATGGTATTAATATAACGTAAATAATTTACTTCCCCTTTACAATTTAAGCTGACTATGACCATCCCTCTCCCTGTTAGAGCTTAAAACATCAGCATTTCTAATAACTTTCCATATATTGGGGTAAAAATAGATGATTAACTTTCATTTACAAAAAAACAGCTTTTATTTAATTATAGCTTTAATCTTCCTTTACATTTGGCTACTACAATAAAGTTAGACATCGAAATAAGTGTGTTGGAAAGGAGGATCTTGATGACTAAAACAGAATTACACATTCATTCGACATTTTCCGATGGAGGTTATAATCCATCAGAAATAATAAACAAAGCAGCAGCAACAGGTATACAAATTCTTTCTTTTACGGATCATGACGCTATTGGTGCTTATGATGCAGCTTTACGCCATGCGGAAGCGAATCACATTACGTTAATTCCAGGGATAGAGCTCAATACAGATGGGGAAGACGGAGAGCTACACATCCTTGGGTATTTTTTTGATCCTCACCATAGGAAAATGTTTGAGTATACATTATGGCGCAAACAGGAGCGTACTATATGGACTAAAAAGATAATTACGCTGTTAAATCAGCTTGGTTATCTGATTACGTTTGAAGGTGTAAGGCAGCATGTCCCTGGAGAGATTATCGTACGTACACATATAGCGGAAGCACTTGCAAAAGAAAAATATTTTACAACGGCAAGAGAAGCTTATGAGGAATTACTAATTAAAGGTAAGCCAGCATTTGTGGAGCGTGCTGCTTTTTCTGCAAAAGACGCAATTGCGTTAATTCATGACTGTGGTGGGGAGGCTTATTTAGCACACCCCGGAACGTATTCCTCTCCAGTTCCGATAGATAATTTAATATCGTATGGGATAGATGGGATAGAGGTATACCATTCTAAACATAGCGAGGAAGATATCCATCATTGGTTAGCGTATGCCAAAAAACATGAGCTGCTCGTTTCCGGTGGTTCTGATTATCACGGAACGGAAGCAAGGAATTCTGTTGCAATAGGAAGTGTGCAGTTGGATGAACAATCCAAACAACATTGGATGAAACGAGTTGATCAATTATGAAATTTTTTATATCTTCCTCTTTATGTTGGGATTACCACCCGAAAGAAGTAATAACACTTGCTAAGAAGTTTTGTTTTTCAGGTGTAGAAATGTGGGCTGAACATATCTACCATCATGATGCTAATGCTAAGGTATTGCGTGATTATGCTAAAGAAGAGGGTATTGCTTTAACATTACATGCGTCCAGCTGGGATCTCAATATTTGTTCCATTAATAAGGGGATACAGGAGCAATCAGTGAAAGAACTAAAAAAATCAATTGATTTAGCGTCACAATTACAAGTGTTACACATGACGTTTCATCCGGGCAGATTTACGGTGAAAGATTATCTTTGGGAATATCATCAGGATCGCTTAATTGAAAATACGCAGGAATTATTAGCGTACGCTGCCGATAAGCAGGTAACACTGTCGCAAGAGTTAATGGAACCTATTGCTAAAGAGATTTTAACCCAACCAAAACATATGAATGTGTTTCAAGATAAAGTGGGTACAGAGCTTCCGGTTACTTTGGATATTGCACATGTTCCTTTGCATGAAAGCTCGATTCAATATTTGGAGCAATTAAGGTTTGTAAATAGTATTCACCTTAGTGATTCTAGTAAAGAACAATATCATGTTCCTTTAGGTGAAGGAGAGGTAGAGCTTCAGCACATATTAGAAGTTCTATCTACTATGGATGTTCCAATTGTACTAGAAGGTATGGACACGTCACGTGAATTAACTTTTTTAAAAAAGCATATTCAATTTCTTTATAACCATAAGTGGATCGAGAGGAAGGTATCTATTTGAAAATATTAATTACAAATGATGATGGCATTTTTGCACCTGGTGTGCAGGCGTTGGCAGATTTGCTTTCCCATTTTGGTGAAGTAACCGTCGTTTGCCCTGAAACAGAAAAAAGTGCCTATAGCCATAAAATAACGTTAAGACAACCATTGAAGTTAAAAAAAGTTGATTTTGCCTCACATGCAGAAGCCTTTGCTGTCAACGGTTCACCGGCAGATTGTGTCAAGCTTGGTATGGAGGTCTTACTTCCAGAAAAACCGGATATTGTTTTTTCTGGAATTAATATCGGACCGAATGTTGGTCGTGATTTGTACTATTCTGGAACAATTGCTGCTGCGCAAGAAGCAATGCTCTATCAGGTTCCTTCTGTTTCTGTGTCTTTAGAAACATTTGATAGCCGAAAAATAAAATTTGATATCGTGAAACAATTACTTTATCAAGTTGTGGAGGTGATTGTACAGAATAAAATCCCCAAAAATTTAATGCTTAATGTGAACTTACCTTACACGTCAAAAGAGCTCTGTAAAGGTGTTCGGGTGGTTCCGATGGATTTATCGGTATCACGCTATAACTTTGCTGGATTAAATGATCCCCACGGTCACATTTATTACTGGCTGAAGGATCACTATCATGAATTAGAGCTAAATGAAGGAACAGATTATCATTTGCTACGAGAAGGATATGTTACTATCTCGCCTATTGAATTAGTGCACACACGAAAGAGAAGAATTGATCAATTAACACGCTGGTTTTATCAATATACAAATTTACAGGAGGAAAAATAAATGAAAAGAATGGTTCTTTTTATGACATTATCATTGCTTTTAATATTTCTTGCGGCTTGCGGTGAAAGTGGAACTAATTCGAATGAATCTGATAAAGATAAGGATTCGAATGCGAGTGCAGCTAGTGATATGAGTGGTGAAATAGAGTTTTACACTTCCCAGCCTGATGTAGATGCGGAGAAGCTGGTGGATGCATTTAATCAAGAATATCCAGATGTTAAGGTAAACATATTCCGCTCAGGAACAGAAGAAGTAATCAGTAAAATTAACGCAGAAAATCAAGCTGGAGAAGTACAAGCTGATGTTTTACTAGTAGCAGATGCTGTAACCTTTGAAGGTTTAAAGAAAGAAAATATGCTAATGAATTATATGTCTCCAGAAGCTGAATCCATTCCGAACGATTTTGTTGATCCGGACGGTATGTACACGGGTACAAAAATAATGGCTACTGGTCTGATTGTAAATACAGATAAGGTTTCCGCAGCACCAACCTCATGGCAGGCGTTAACATCAGAAGATGCAAGCGACCAAATAGTCATGCCAAGTCCATTGTACTCTGGTGCAGCAGCATATAATTTGAGCGTATTGACCCGTAATCAAGCATTTGGCTGGGATTTTTATGAAGCTGTACAAAAGAATAGTCCAATGATTACGGAAGGAAATGGAGCAGTAATGGAAAACGTATCATCCGGTCAAAAATCATATGGGATGGTCGTAGACTATTTAGCTGCTCGTGCGGCAAATGACGGTTCTCCAGTTCAATTAGTTTATCCAGAAGAGGGTGTACCTGTCATTACAGAACCAGTTGGCATCATGGCAGATACCGATCAAGAGGAAGTAGCGAAGGCTTTTGTTGATTTTATCTTGTCTGAAAAAGGGCAAAAAATGCAAGCAAAGATTGGATATACTCCGATTCGTGAAGGAGTTGAACCACCAAAGGGTTTAAAATCGCTTGATGAAATTAAGGTATTACAAGCTCCGATAGAGGAGTTATATGAAAGCCGTGCATCAGATAAAGAGAAATTTGATGAACTGTTCTCCAAATAAGGATTACTAATTGTAGGTGATTGTATTGAATAATAAGGATTGGAATACTTTAACTAAAATAGAAGGGATGCGCAGAGGCGCATTTCCTTCTAGGTTATTTAACATATCATTGAAAACAGTTGGCATTATACTGGTAGCTATATTTTTTATCGTTCCTATCATTCGATTGGTGATGATGAGCTTTACAATGGAAGAAGGATTTTCATTACAGTATTATCAAGAGATTTTGCAGGATCAGCGAACATGGCAAGTGTTAAAAAATACGTTGATAATTGTAACTGGATCTACCATCATTGCTTTTATACTGGGTACGTTTTTTGCTTGGATTGTAGCATATACAGATATTCGTATGAAACGCCTGGTACAATTGTTTGTTTTTTTACCTTTTGTTATTCCTTCCTATATCACCTCGTTGGCATGGGTTCAATTTTTTGGCCCTGGTGGATTAATGGAGCGTATGGTGGCTTTCTTATCATTACCGAGCCTTTCCTGGGATTTGTATAGTATGTCTGGAATTATCTTTGTCATGGGGATTAGTCATTTTCCACTCGTTTATTTATTTTCTATCCATGTATTTCGAAAAATACCTCGAGAAATAGAGCTGGCTGCCCAAATATCTGGATCAACGCGATGGAATACGTTTAAAAAGATCATTCTGCCTATGGCACTTCCTGGCATTGTAGGTGGTTCATTTATTGCATTTTTAGGAAGTTTAGACAATTTTGGAATACCTGCTTTCTTAGGTACACCTGCTGATATCCCTGTATTATCCACATATATTTATCAACAAGTGATTGGCTTTGGTACATCCGCATTTAATCATGCTGCGGTATTATCAATGATACTAGGGGGCGTGGCGGTGACTGGTCTATTCGTCCAATGGCTGTTATTAAGGAAATCGAAACAAGTAGAAACAACCAAATTAGATTATACTCCTCGTTATACTTTGGGGAAAAAGCGAATTGTTGTTGAAAGTATGATGTGGCTGTTCTTTGCTGTTACAAGTATTTTTCCATTAATTTCAATGGCAATGCTTTCGTTTTTACGTGCATATGGTCTTGATTTCCTTCCAGAAAATTTCTCGCTGAAAAATTATCAATACATTCTAACGAGTAATTCTACGATAGATGCTATTTTTACTAGTATGAAACTAGCTAGTGTGACTGCTGTTATAGGAATAATCGCAGGAACCATATTTGCTTATTTGCGTATTCGTAAAACGAACACCACGATAAAAGTGATGGAAACGGCAATTACAGTTCCTTATGCATTACCTGGGATGGTTTTAGCGTTAGCGATGATATTTGCATGGATGGAACCAATTAAAGGTTGGAACCCAGGTATCTATGGATCTGCCATCATCTTATATATTGCCTATATTACGAGATTTTTAATTTTACAGATAAGGAGTGGTGTGACAGCATTTCAGCAAATAGATATTCAGATTGAAGAGGCGGCACGAGTTAGTGGAACAAATGGTATAGGTAAGTGGAAGAAAATCTTGATTCCTTTAATTACACCAGGGATTTTAGGTGGAGCATTGTTAGTGTTTCTTAGTGCTTTATCAGAGCTTACTGTTTCTTCTCTACTATACGCTTCGACATCTGAGACGATTGGTGTGTCTATATTAAGCTTTCAGCAATCGGGCTATTCTTTATATGCTACGGCCTTCTCTAGTATTATTGTAGCTTTAATTATGCTTGGATATTTAGTGCTATTTGCTGTACAGCGTTTTTGGAGCAGAAAGGTGGATAAAAGTAAATGAGTACAACTGTACAAAACGTAACCAAAAAATTTGGAAGTTATCAAGCACTTCATCGTATTAATCTATCCATTCAAGAAGGGGAATTTCTTGCGATTCTCGGTCCATCTGGATGTGGGAAAACAACACTATTACGCTTATTGGCAGGGTTTGAGTCACCTACCGATGGAAGTATTTTATTGGATGGTATAGAGGTAGCAAATGCGAAAACAGCTACTCCTCCAGAGCAAAGAAACGTAAGTATGGTATTCCAATCATTTGCCTTATGGCCGCATATGAATGTAAAGGAGCATATTCAATTTCCCTTACAGCATCACCGTTTTGCTGATAAAGCAATAAAGCAAGATGCCAATCAGCGAATTCAGGAGGTGTTGGAGATTGTTAACTTAACAAACTTTTCTGACCGAATGCCTGGTGAATTATCAGGTGGTCAGAAACAGCGTGTTTCACTTGCTAGAGCGATTGCTCCGAAGCCGAAATTATTGCTAATGGATGAACCTCTAAGTAATCTTGATGCAGAGTTACGTATGGAGATGCGACGGGAAATTCAAAACCTCCACCAATTAACCAAGGCATCTATAGTGTATGTTACGCATGATCAAGGAGAAGCTCTGGCAATGGCAGATCGAATTGTTGTGATGAATAATGGAGAGATAGAACAAATTGGTACGCCTGAAGAGATTTATTATCATCCAGAGACGCCGTTTGTTGCAAAATTTGTGGGAAAAGCTAATTTGTTCGAGGGTAGTTGGGAAGGAGATTCCTTTACCCTTAAGCATAGCAATGTGAAGTGGAAGGATTGGGGCATCTCCAATAAATTAAAGGAAAAGAGTATCTATCCATTGCGACCAGAGCAAATTACATTATCAAGAAAAGAGCACGGGGAGCTTACCGGTACTATTAAAACAAAACAGTTTCAAGGAAGGGATTATCACTATTCCGTAGCTGTGAATGATCAAGTTATTATCGGACATATACCGCTTAGTAAACCATTTGAAGTTGGTGAAAACGTCTCGGTTATCCCAATAGAAGGTTAGGTTGGGCATCATGCAGTTATTCTACGTAGATTTTTGGAGAATGGATGTGATCTGGATATCATATTATGTCAAAATCTTAAATAGTATGATCTATAGCGACTAATGCTTTAAATATAAGTCAAATACAGCCATTGGCTGTATTTTTTTTAAGCCAAGTAGTTATTTTGAAATGTTTGATGTATATTGGCAATGCTCCGACTAATTACTTCGCTTTCCGCGGGCACGGCCTCAACTAACTTTGCAAAGAAGAACACGTTGCAAAGTGGATTTTCGGCTCGCGCAATTCCCGCAGGAGTCTACGTAATTCGTCTTCGCTATGAGAAGGTGCACCAATTCTTGTCATAAGTAATAGGTTGACTTTTTTTACAATGGGTAAAGTGAAAATC